>DASWBQ010000112.1:0-26657 GCA_036390535.1 Gemmatimonadales bacterium
TGTACCGTCGAGGCGACCACCTCCTGTTCCCGCCCCGAGAGCTGCTCGCTCGCCGATCCTTCCAGCGCCCGGGCCTGATCCACCCGGCGCGCGCGGATCCACCCGTCGAAGACCGTCCAGCCCACCTGCAATTCGCCCTGAATCAGGGTCCGGTCGAACCCGGGGAAGGCCTCCGCGGAGAACTCGTGGATCGGCCGGTAGATCATCGGATCGCTGTAGCGCCACAGGGTGCCGCCCACCCCGGCATCCGGGAGGCGCTCCGACTGGATTTCCTTCCGGGATCCGGCGGCCACCGCCAGGTTGCCGCGCCCCGCCTCGAGACTCGGCGAGGTCGCGAGCGCCCGCCGCACCGCCTCATCCAGGCTGAGGCGCGCGGGTTGCTGGGCCCGCGCGGTTCCCGCCGACAGCAGGAGGGTCAGGGCCATGGCCGGCCCTCGCAGCAGCATCCTCATGCCTCTTCCTTTCCCTGCGGCCGGCCGAGGCCGGCTCGAATGAAGCGAACCGCGCTGTCGATCATCTCGGCGCGCACGCCGGGGTCACCCAGATCGATCTGTGGCCCGGTCCGCAGGGCGTCCCGGAGCAGGTTGAGCATCAGCGGCTGGGCCATCACCGCGATGGTGAGCTGGAGCGGGTCGCCGGCGCGGATACCGCCCTCCGACTGGCCGCGCGCCACGAGCGTCGCGATCAGCCCCATGGCCCGCCGCAGTCGCGCCGCGGCCGCTTCCGGGATTCCGGCATCGCTCAACAGCACGTGAATCAGCAACCGGCGGAGGCTGGGATGATCCGCCAGGAACTCGAAGTGGGCCCTGACCACGGACTCCACCCGGTCGAGCGCCGTGCCGGCGCCCCAGGCAGCCGTCTGGACTCGCTCCAGCATGGCCTCCTGCCCGCGGGCGATGACCGCCTCGTAGAGGGCTGCCTTGGACCCGAAGTGGTACGTCACCGCCCCGAGATTCGCCTGGGCCATGGTCGTAATGTCCCTCACAGATCCACCGGCAAAGCCTTTGGCAGCAAAGACTTGCTCCGCAGCATCCAGCAGAGCATCCCTGGTGCTTTCCACCGGTGGATCGGGCGCATTCATACGTTTGTATGATTTAATACGAGTGTATGATACAGTAGACACCACTGGAGTCAATCTCCCTGCGGGAGGCAGAGCGGCGGGACAAGAGGCAGCGGGAGGTAAGGCCGCGGGACAGCAGCACGCGAGGGTTCCGTCGTAGGCTTCCCGCAGCGCTTCGTTACGCTGCTGGCCGTCCCGCCGTCCTTCTTCCCGCCACCGTCCGCCTCCGCTACTATTCCGCTTCCTCAGGAGTGGTGGCCGAGAGGCTGAAGGCGGCGGTTTGCTAAACCGTTATAGGGTTGAAAAGCCCTATCGAGGGTTCGAATCCCTCCCACTCCGTCGCAGTCGTGAGATGTGAGTCGTGGGTCGTGAGCCTGCTCCCCGGCTCGCGACCCTTTCCCATATCGTCAACGACACCGCTCGCCTCACGACTCTCGACCCACGACTCACGACTCACGACTGACGACCGATGACTCCCCCCCGCGTCCGATTCGCTCCCTCCCCTACCGGCTACCTTCACGTCGGCGGCGCGCGGACCGCGCTCTTCAACTGGCTGTTCGCTCGGAACACCGGCGGGGTCTTCATCCTCCGCATCGAGGATACCGACAAGGAGCGCAGCACCGAGGCGCACACCCGGGTGATCCTCGAGGGGATGCGCTGGCTGGGGCTGACGTGGGACGAGGGCCCTTTCTTCCAGGGGGAGTACGCCGACCGGCACCGGGCCGATGCGGAGCGCCTCCTCGCCGAGGGAAAAGCCTACCGCTGCTTCTGCACGCCGGCTGAACTGGACGCCGACCGCAAGGCCGCGGGTGCCTCGGGGGCCGCCTTCCGCTACGGCCGGCGCTGCGCGGAACTCGACGCCGCGACGGTGGCCGAGCGGGTCGCACGCGGGGACCCGTCGGTGGTCCGGTTCCGGATGCCCGACGGTGAGATCGCCTGGGAGGACGCCGTGCACGGCCGGATCAGCTTCCAGGGCCGGGACCTCGACGACCTGATCATCCTGCGGAGCGACGGCTCGGCGATCTACAACATGGCGGTGGTCTCGGATGACATCGCGATGGCGATCACCCACGTGATCCGCGGCGACGACCACGTCTCCAACACCCCCAAGCAGGTCGCCCTCTACCGGGCCCTGGGCGCGCCGGAGCCGGTCTTCGCCCACGTCCCCATGATCCTCGGCACCGACGGGAAGAAGCTGAGCAAGCGGCACGGGGCGACGGCCGTCGGCGACTACCAGGACCTGGGCATCCTCCCCGGCGCCATGCGCAACTTCCTGGCGCTGCTGGGCTGGTCGCCGGGCGAGGACCTGGAGATCCTCCCCGAGGAGGAGATGATCCGGCGGTTCAGCCTCGACGCGATCCAGTCCAAGCCGGCGGTGTTCGACACCGCCAAGCTGGAGTGGATGAACTCGCAATACCTCTCCCGGGTTCCGGCCGCGGACCTGCTCGAACCGGTCCGGCGCCAGCTGGAGCGGATGGGCGTCGCCCCCGGCCGTGCCCTCGAACCGGTCATCGATGCCGTCAAGGCACGGTCTCGCACCGTCATCCAGCTGGCGGAGCAGGTCGCGGTGCGGGTCGACCGGGCCCGGATCCGTCCCGACGCCAAGGCGGAGTCGCTCAAGGCGAAGCTCGGCGACGCCTGGTCACGGAACCTCGGTGTGGCCGGGGCGGCGCTGGACAGTCTCGCCGAGCTCGAGTGGACCGCCTCCTCTCTCGAGGCCACGCTCAAGACGACGGCTGAGGGCCACGGAATCAAGCTGGGGGACCTGATGCAGCCGATTCGCGTCGCCCTGACCGGCGGGACGGTATCGGAGCCGGTAAACGAACTGCTGGCTGTCGTGGGCCGGGAAGAGAGCCTCGCGAGGATCGAGGCTGCGAGGACCTGAGCAGCTGACTGCTGCCTGCTGACCGTTACATCACCCCCTGCCGGAACGCCCACACCCGTTCGAGCAGGTCGTCGAGCAACCCCCCGGTGATGAACGCCTCGACCGCGTCGCGGGTGGAGGCGGCATCCATCCCCCACAGCACGGCCTGGCGGCCCTGCTGTCCCCCGGCCATCTGCACGAAGCTCCGTTCCTCGCGGCTCCACGCCGTGGGCAGCACCTGGCTGAAGTGCTGGGCCACCTGATTGGCCCCCGGCCCTCCGATGGCGATCGTGGGGTTCTGGTGCACCAGTGGGCTCATCACGTAGCGGTCGTCGCGAAGGACCACCGCCCGGTGATAGGCGATGCCGCTGCCGCGCCGGTTGATCTCCTCGGCGACCCAGTCCGCCAGCGGACGGTCCTTCTGGAGCGCCGCCGCGCTGCCGCCAGTCACTACCAGGATGGTCGCATCCGGATCGACGAGCTTCATGGCGCCCTCGGAATCGTGTCGGCCGGGTTGCGTCGCTGGTTGCGCTCGAACTCCAGCTCGGCCTGGCGCTGCTCCCGAAGTTGCCGGATCGCGGTCTTGAAGTCCTCCATCGTCTGGGCCCGCTGCGCGGCGTACTGGAGGTCCTCCTGGATGTCCCGCATCCTCGCGGCATACCGGAGATCGAGGTTGCTGGTCGAGGGGATCGGCAGCAGGGCCAGGATCGCCGAGGGAATCTTGAGCCCGCCGAGGTAGATGTTCCGGCTGTCGATGCCGAAGGTCTTGCCGCCGATCGTGGTCACCCAGGACGGCGGCTTGTTGTCATAGGGCATCGGCGACCGGATGATCGAATCGATGTAGGCCTGGACGATCTCACTCACGGCGCTGTCCACCAGCTCGTAGTGGGAGCGGGTCAGGCGCTGGGCCAGCTCCCCCGGCGGGAGCGGGAGCGGGCGCACCCACAGCACCCCCTCGCCGTACGACGGCCGGAGCCGGGGCACCGTCCGTCGCCCGGTCCCCTCCGGCACCGGCGTGCCGGCAGCGGTGTCGACCGGAGCCGCGGGTAGGCCACCGGGATCCCCGGTCGCGATCTGCTCGGCCGGGGCCGGGGCGCCCGGGGTGACCGGCGCTTCGATCTCCTCGGGCGGTCGACGGGTCGGCGGACGGCTCGGCGTCGCTTCGCGGTACGGCATGTCCACCACCGCGATGCCGGGCTCGAGGGTGATCAGCCGCACCTCGGGCGGGGTGCCGTTGGACCAGAACCACGTGGCCCGCAGGGAGAGCACCAGGGCGTGCGCCACCACGCTGGCGACCAGTGCCCACCAGCTCCACTCCCGCCGACGCGGAAGGGTGAACTCAGGCGGTCGCCGCAAGCCGTTCATCGCGCACCCGCGCCAAGGTCCTGCCCAGACGGGCTGCAGCCTGGCCCAGCCGGTCAGGCCCCGCGGTCAGCGCGATCCTGAAGTAGCCTTCGCCCGCCGGGCCGAAGCCGGCTCCGGCGAGCACGACCACCCCTTCCTCCTCGAGGGCACGACGGGCGAAGGGCATCGACTCCACCCCCGGCGGCAGCGGGACCCACAGGTACATCGCCGCCCCGGGACGTTCGACGGTGAAGCCGGCCGCTCCCAGCGCGTCGACGGCGGCGTCACGGCGGCTCCGGAGCGCGGCGCAGATCGGCGCCGCGAACTCTTCCGCCCGTTCCAGGGCCACGACCGCGGCCCGCTGCAGCGCGAGGAACGGCCCCGTGTCGAGATAGGACTTCACCCTGGCCAGCGCCCCGATCAGCTCGGGACGCCCCACCGCCCATCCCAGCCGCCACCCCGTCATGCTGAAGGTCTTCGAGAGAGAGAAGAACTCCACCGCCACGTCCCGGGCCCCGGCCACCTCGAAGATGCTGGGCGCCACATACCCGTCGTAGGTGAGGTCGCAATAGGCGTTGTCGTAGGCGAGCAGGATGTCGTGCCGGCGGCACGCCGCCACTGTGCGCTCCAGATAGGCGCGGTCCGCCACCGCGCCGGTCGGGTTGTTGGGGTAGTTCACGAACGCCACCGCGGTCCGGTCCAGCACCGCCGCGGGCAGCTGGTCGAGCTCGAGCAGAAAGCGCTGCGACTGGCGGAGGGGCACCACTGCCGGCTGGCACCCCGCCAGCAGGGTGCCGCCGAGATAGGCCTGGTACCCGGGCTCGGGAACGACGCAGACGTCGCCCGGATCGGCCACCGCGAGGGGGAGGTGGGCGATCCCCTCCTTGGAACCGATCAGGGGCAGCACCTCGGTGACGGGATCGACGGCCTGCCCGAAGCGGCGCTGCAGGTAGCCGCTCACCGCGCGGCGAAAGGCCGGCAGCCCCTGCTGGAAGCCGTACTTGCTCATCGCCGGATCCTCGACCGCCTCCTGCAGGGCCGCCACCACCGGAGCCGGCGGCGGGGTGTCGTTGTCACCGGCCCCCAGGTCGATCACGTCGACGCCGGCCTCGACCAGGCGCCGCTTGATCGTCGGGATCTCCGCCAGAGGATACCCCGGCAGCGACTTGAGCCGAGCACTGAACTCGATCATTTCACGCCTCGGCCCGGACCGGATTGCGCAACACCCCGACGCCGGGGATTTCGACCTCCACCAGGTCCCCGTGCCGCAGGGGACCGACGCCCGCCGGCGTGCCCGTGAGGATCAGGTCGCCGGGCTCCAGCGTCATCGCCTCGCTGATGAAGGAGACGAGCACCGGGATCGAGAAGTGCATCTCGGCCGACCGCCCCCGCTGCCGCTCCTCCCCGTTGACCCGGCCGATGACCTCGAGGGTGCGCCAGTCGAGCCCCTCGGCGACGATCGGGCCCGCCGGACAGAAGCTGTCGAACCCCTTGGCCCGACCCCATTGACCGTCGGTCTTCTGGAGATCGCGGGCGGTGACGTCGTTGGCGCAGGTGAACCCCCGGATCGCCGCGATGGCCTCGTCGGGCGAGACCCGCCGGATCCGTCGCCCGATCACGACCCCGATCTCGGCTTCATGCTCGACCTGCGCCGACTGCGGGGGAAGGACGATCGGGTCACCGGGACCGATCACGGCACTGGGCGGCTTGAGAAACAGCATCGGAGCGGCCGGCACGTCGTTGCCCATTTCGCGGGCGTGGGCGACGTAGTTGCGGCCGACACAGACGATCTTGCTGGGAGTCACGATGGTCACGTTTCCGCTCCGATCCCGAACCGCGCGAAGAAATCCTCGCAGGCGGTCCGCACCTGGGCCCAGCTCCCGACGATCCGGTCCGCGGGCGGCAGACTGTCGAGGATCGCCGGACCGTACCGCTTGGTCACGACCCGCCGGTCGAGGAGGACCACGACGCCGACGTCCTGCCGGCTCCGGATGAGGCGGCCGAATCCCTGCTTCAGCTTGAGCGCGGCGTGAGGCAGCAGGTAGCTCCAGAACCCGTCCTCGCCCTGCTCCGCGAGCCGCTCGAGCCGGGCCGCCGTGAGCGGCTCGCTGGGAACCTTGAAAGGTAGCTTGCCGAGCACGAGGGCGCGGAGCGCCCGACCGGGCACGTCCACGCCCTCCCAGAACGAGTCGGTCCCCAGCAGAATCGCCCGGCCGCTCTCCCGAAACCGCCGGAGCAGCTGGTCGCGCGGCGCCTCCCCCTGCACCATCAGGGGCCACCGGGCCGCCACGCCGCCGCCCCGCAGGGCGCTGGCCAGCCGGCGCAGGGCCGCGTGCGAGGTGAAGAGCACGAACATCCCGCCATCGGAGGCGGCCGCGAGGTCCTCGACGACCTGGGCCACGGCCTGGTCGTGACCCAGCTCGTCGTCCCGCGGGTCGGGGATGTCGGTCGGCACGCCGAACAGGCACTGGGCGCCGAAATCGAACGGCGAGGGCAGGATCTCCCGCACCGTGACCGGCGAAGGTGGCGCGGCGAGACCGGTGCGCCGCTCCAGGAAGGTGAACTCCCCGCCCGCCGCCAGGGTGGCGCTGGTGAGCACGACGGTGCGCTGCCGGTCGAAGATGGTCTCCCGGAGAATCGGCGCGAGGTCCAGCGGGACCGCGTGAAGCGCGACGTGCTGGGCCCGGGCATCGGCCCGCTCGAACCAGCGAACCACCGGCGGCCCCGGCACCGGCTGCAGCGTCTGCGCCAGTCCGTCCGCGATCCGCTCCAGGCGGCGCAGGACGCCCCGGATTTCCTGCACCAATTGCTGCCGCCGCTCGCTGATCTCGGCGGCGCCCAGGCGGTCCGCAATGATCTCGACCGCGTCCCGGAGGCGGCGGAAGGCGGCCAGGGTCCCTCCCAGTTCCGTCGTCAGTCCCTGGTCCCAGACCGGATCCTCCGCGAACGCCTCGTCCACCCGGAGCACGCCGCCCGGCACGTCGGAGAGCCGCAGGAAGAGCCGGGCGAACAGGGCATCGGCGGTCCGGCGGGCCTCGGCGATCGCGGGGACCAGCTGCACCTGCAGCACATCGAGACTCGCCCGGGTCAGGAGATCGCCACCGGTGAGCAGTTCCGCGGCGAGGGCCTGGACCAGGCCCCGGCCGCCCCGGTCGAACCGTCCGAGCAACCGCCGAACCGCGCGGCTGCTCACCTGGGTCCCGAGGTGCGCCGCGGCGACGTCCTCGAGGTGGTGGGCCTCATCGAGGATCAGCCGCTGGTAGGGCGGCAGCACCGCGGCGTCCTCCCAGTTGTCGGAGGCCTGCCGCACCGCCAGGTCGGCACAGAGGAGGTGGTGGTTGACGATCACCACGTCGGCCTCCGCGGCGCGGCGGCGGGCCCGGAACAGGAAGCACCGCTCGAAGTGCGGACAGCGGAGCCGGGTGCAGAGGTCCGACTCCGCCGACACCTCGTCCCAGACCTCAGGGCTCGGGGGCACCGGGAGATCACCGAGCGTCCCATCGCTGGTCCGGGCCGCCCAGCCGATCAGGCCGTCCAGTTCCTGCGCCCGCTCCGGCTCGAGCAGCGACTGCTGGTGGCCCTGGGCCAGGTCCAGCCGCGAGAGGCAGAGATAGTTCCGCCACCCCTTGAGCAGCGCGTAGGTGGGCCGGTAGTCCGCCTCCTCGAGCGCCCGGGCCAGCAGCGGGAGGTCCTTACCGACCAGCTGCTCCTGCAGGTTGATGGTGTTGGTGCTGACCACGGTGCGCTCCTTGTTCGCCCGTGACCAGGCGAGGGCCGGCACCAGGTAGGCGAACGACTTCCCCACCCCGGTGCCCGCCTCCAGAAGGACGACGCCCCCGTCGTTGTAGGCATCGGCGATGTGGGCCGCCATGTCCCGCTGGCTGGGCCGGTCCTCGTAGGCGCCGAGAACCCCGGCCACCGGGCCATGCTCTCCGAGGGCCGCGACCACGTCCAGGGGATCGAGCGGCACGACCGGCTCCGGCCGGGACACCTCCACCACGACGTAGAGGTTCGCGGCGCCGTTATCGATGATGCCGAACCCGACGCCGTTGTCGTGGAGACGGACGGCGACGGCCAGGTCCGCGCCGGACGGCTCGAGCAGCCCGCTGGGGTGGTTGTGGAGCACCATCTCGCCGGTCCGGGCGACGCCCGGCAGCGCCAGCACCATGTCGGCCGTGCCACGGGCCACGGCCCGCGCCGCGGTGATCCGGCCGTCTGCCTCGACGGTGGCGACGAAGCAGACCTCCCGGCCTCCGGCGCGGGCGATTTCGCCGGCGAGCAGGGCCTGCACCTCAGCAGCAAGTCGGCTCAGGTCTTGAGTTCCTTCTTCTTGGCCGCGGGAAACAGCACGTTGTTGAGGATGAGCCGGTAGCCGGGCGAGTGGGGATGAACCGACAAGTCGGTGGGAAGGTCCCCGATCTGGTGCTGCGGATCTTCGGGGTCGTGGCCGCCGTAGAAGGCCCACGTCCCCTGACCGCGGTCCCCCCGGATGTACTTCACCCAGGAGGACCCTGGTTCCTCCGCCAGCACCGTGACCCCCGGCTTGAGGCGGTTCCGGTTGAAGGACGTCGTGAGGCCGTAGAAGTCGGGGATGACCTGCCGGTGGTTCTGCACCAGCATGGTGGGGACCGGGTCGATCTTGGCGCTGAAGTTGAACAGGGTGAAGCTCCCCAGCGGCTGCCGTCCGCCAGCCGAGTTCACCTGGTGGCCGTCGATGTCGGAAAAGACCGCTGCGATCGGGCTCTGCTCCAGCCGCGCCTGCTGGAAGGCCAGCGCCAGCGACCAGTCGAGCCGGGCGGTCGCATCAGGCTCCATCGGGGAACCGTCGGCGTAGGCCGCGGCGACGTCGACGTCCCGGGCGGCGAGGGCCAGGTCGAGGGTCTCGGTGGCGGTGCACATCGCAAAGAGGAACCCGCCGTTCTCGACGAACCCGCCGATCCCCCGAGCGACGGCCTTCTTCAGCGCCGGCACATGGGGGAAGCCGGCCTGCCGTGCCATCCGCTGGTTGAGTTCGACCATCTCCGTGAGCCACGGGGCCCCGGAATAGTTGAGGTAGAACTTCGAGTACTGGCCGGTGAAGTCCTCGTGGTGGAGATGCAGCCAGTCGTACCGCGCCAGTCCTCCCCCGGTCACCTCACCGTCCCACACCTTGTCGAACCGGATCCCGGCGTAGTTCAGGGCCATCGTGACCGCGTCGTCCCAGGGAGCGGCGTTGGGCGGAGCGTACACGGCCACCCGGGGGGCCTTCTCCAGCGGAACCGCCTCGGCATTGGTCTGGGCGATCTCCGCCCGGATCGCCACCAGAGCCGCATCGTCGACCGGTTCGGCGGTCACGCCGGTGAGGGTGGCATCGCGCAGCGCGGCCGAGCTTCCCGGCAGCAGGAAGGCGCCGCCCCGATAGTTGAGCAGCCACTCGGCTCGCTCGCCCCGCTCCAGCGCGCGGAAGATGACGCCGTAGGCCTTGAGGTGATCGGCCTGTCCGTCGTCCATCGGGACCAGCAGCCACGCGGCTCGACGCAGCGGCCCGGCCAGGCGAAGCACCGGCGCCAGGGCGGCGACGCCGCCGGAGGCAAGAAAGTCCCGTCGCCTCATGCCCCGGGCACCGCACCCCGCAGGGTGTCCAGGAGGCGCCGGGCCTGGGGAGCCACGGCGCTGCGGGGGTCATCGAGGATGAGCTGCTCCAGGAGGGCCGTTGCCTCGTCCCGGCGGCCCGCACGGGCGATCAGCCGGGCCAACTCCAGGCGGGCCGCCGGCGCAGCGGCTGTTCCCGGGGTCTCGGCTGCGCCACGAAGCAGCGCCTCCGCCTTCACCGAGTCCCTGCCGGCCGCCGCCACCTTCCCGGCCAGCAACAGCAGCTCGGCGCCGCCTCGCTCGGGGGGCGTGGTGGCGGCCAGCTCAGCGAGCTGCCTCACCGCCGCCGCGCTGTCACCCCGCTGCAGGGCGCGGAAGGCTGCTCCCAGACCGGGGGCTGAATCGGCATCGAGGACCTGCAGCAGCGCCAGGATCCCCGCCCGCGTCGTAGCGTCCTCCCTGTCGATGGCGTAGGGACCGGCGGCATTCAAGTCCGTGAGGGCTTCACCCAGCCGGCCCTGCAGCAGGCGGACGCGACCGCGCAGCGCCAGGCCCTCCACCGTGCTGTCGTCCGCCACGAGGGCGTCGGCCCGGTCCAGGCGGTCGGCCCCCAGCAGCCCCCGCACCAGGTCCCGCCTGAGCCGGTCATGCTCCTCGGGGTCGAGCACCGCCCGCAATTCCCCCAGCCTGCGCTCGGCCTCATCGAACCGCCGCTCGGCGATCAGCACCGAGACCAGCGTGCCGCCGGCTGCGGCCGCCAGGGTTGGTGCCCCGCCGGGGGCGTCGCCCACTTGGGCGAGGAGGCGGCGGGCAGACATCTGGTCACCCGCCTCGGTGTACGCGCGCGCCGCCTCGGCGAGCCAGCGCTCCCGTGACGCGGGCGTGCGTGCCGCAAGCGCCTCGAGAGTCCGTCCTCGGGCCTGCGCCGCGTCTCTGCTCGACAGCGGGCGCAGCTCCTCGAGAAAGTCGACCAGGAGCGCCGCACCTTCCTGCCCGGCGGGGAGACGGGCATCGAGCATCCGGAAGCCGATCAGCGGGTCACCCCAGCGCGCCGCCAGCGCCGACGCCACCCCGGTCAGGGCCGGATCCGATTGGCCATCGAGCGCCGCCAGCACGGCCGGTCGGCGGTCGCCGGGCACCTGGCCGAGCAGGGAGAGCGCGGAGGCGCGATATCCCGGGTTCTCGCTGAGCGCGTGGTGCCATTCCTCGGCGGCGACGGCGTAGTTGCCCTCGACCGTCGCCAGCTGGGCCAGCTCGCCCGCCAGCGCCTCGGGCCGGCCGAGCTGCTCGCGGCCCGCCAGGAAGGCCGCCTTCGCCTCGTTCCGGTCGCGTCGTGCCAAGGCCGCATACCCCCACTCCCGCCAGGGCGCCTCGCTGCCCGGCTCGATCCGGCCCCAGCGCTCGGCGAGGCGACGCGAGCTGTCGCGGACGCCCGCGGCCGTCCATGCCCTCACTGCCAGGCCATAGAGCACGGGATCGGCCGACTGGGCGCGAAGCGCCTCCGAGGCTGGGCCCGCCATCTCGCCAGTCCGACCAAGTTCGGTCAAGACGCGCTCCAGCCCGAGCAGGACGTTCGGGTCGGCCGGATTCCCGGCGAGCAACCGTCGATAGGCCTCGGCTGCGGCGACGTGGTTGCCGCGCCGCTCGAGCTCGAACGCGCGCTCGAACTCGGGTTGCTGTGCCGCCAGGGACGGAGCCAGAACCAGCAGCGAGGCGGCCAAGGCGGGCCAGGCGATGGCCCTCATGGAGAGCCACCGGCCGTGAGCCGACGGAAATAGTCCGTCACCATCCGCCTCGCTTCAGGCGAGAGCCGCTGGAGCGACTCCCACGAAGGCATCGGCAATGCCGGCCCGCCGAGACGGCCTCGCAGCGCGGTGGGCAGCCGGACTTCCGCGTCCTGAGCCGAGGTGCTCTGCCGTTCCTTCCGCTCGTCGCGCTCCTCCCCTTCGAGGGTGCGGCCGGCATCGAGCATTCGCCGGAACAGCTGCTCCTGGCGAGCGACGGTTTCGCGGTCGAGCCGCCCGGCCTCGAGGGCGCGAGCCAGTTCCCTGGCCTCCTCCCCCATCTGCTTCGCGCCAGGGATCTGGCCCTCGGCGCGCATCCGCTCCAGTTGCTGTGCCAGGGCCCGCTGCTGGGCAGCCAGCGCCTGCAGCTGCATCTGGAGGGAGGGCGTTCCCGCCATCGGCAGGAGCTGCCCTCCCTGCTGGCTCAGCTGGCCCTGGCTCTGAGCCATCCGGGTCATCCGCTCCATCGCCTCCGCGAGCCCGGAGCCGCTCGACGACCCGGACACGTCGTCGCGGGCGCGCACCATCCCGTAGGTGGCGACGTTGAGGGCATCCACCGCTTCGCCGGCGCGTTCCGCGGCCTCACGGAGGTTCGGGCTCGCCGACGAGACGGCGTCACGGGCGAGCCCCATCTGCCGGCGCGCCACCGCCAGGGCCACGGCGATCTGGGGCGAGACCAGCGCGTTGCTGCCGCTCAGCGCGGTCATCTGTTCCACCAGCTTCTGGGCGCTCTCTTCGAGCAGCGCCTGATCGGCCCGTGCCGGACCGACCATCCGGCCCTCCCGGAACGCCTCGGCCACCCCGAGCTGCTGGCGCGCGAGCCGGGCCGACTCCGCCATGGCGCGGTCGATGCCGTCGATCACGTCCTGGCGCCAGGCCTGCTGCTGCTGCTGGCGCTGCTGCTCGGCGCTTTGGCCGACCTGGTCGAGGTCGGACTCGGCCGACTCGCCCCGCGATTGCGCCTGCTGCCGGCGGCCGCGACGCATCTCGGTTCCGGCCTGGCGCATCTCTCCCGCGGCCTCCCTGGCCCGCTCGGCGGACTCCCGCATCTCCTCCTGAGCCTCGCGCTCCGACAGCTGACCGGCGGCTTCCTCGAGGCCGCGCGCCAGCGAGTCGGCCCGCTCCGCCATCCCGTCCTGCCGCTCCGCCGCCGCGGACGAATCGGCCGTGGCGGCTTCCTGGTTCCACCGACCCTGTTCCCGGGCCAGGTCCCTGGCGTCCTGGGCCAGCGCCCCGAGCTCGCCTTCGAGCGCCGCTCGCTTCAGCAGTTCGCGACTTCGTTCCAGCGCCTCCCGGAGGACCTGCTGCGTCTCCGACAGTTCGCGCAGGGCCTCGCGGGTCGCCTCCGGATCGAGCGCCTTGAGCGCCTGCTGGAGTTGCGCCAGCCGAGCCCGAAGCTCGGGGCTGAGCGCCCGATCGAGCTGCGCCCGGATCTCTTCCAGGCGCCGGGCCAGGGCGGAGTCCGGCGCGGCCCCGCGTTCGGCCGCCTCCTGCAGCGCCTCGAGGGTCTCCTGCAGCGCCTCCGCGTTCCTGATAGCCTCTTCCTGGGAGCTGGCCACCGCCTCGGCACGCCGGGCCTCCTCGAATCCCATCGCCGGCTCGCCGCGCGCCGACTCGCCGGTACGGATTCGCTGGCGCGCGAGGTCCTCGGTCTGTCGCTCGAGCCGACGTGCCTCCATCGTCAGAGAATCGAGCTGCGCCCCCGCCTGTGCCGTGACCTCACGCCGCGCCGCCCGCTGGTCGGCTGGCGTCGGCACCACGATCAGGTACGTGCGCGATCGCCCGGCCTGCCCCGCCGGGCTGTTGTCGCCCGCGACCGCGTAGTAGGAGACCGTGTCTCCCGGGACGAGCCCCAGGTCGCTCAGGTCAAGCACGACCGGCGCCATGACGCGTTCGGTCCCCCCGGCGGGGAGGGGCACGGCCGTCACGATGGCCGGCCGGCTGCCGGCCTGCGAGACGACCTCGAGGCGCCGCAGCCCATGGTCATCAGCCGCATCCACCGCCAGGGTGACGCGGAGGTCGAGGGCCGCCACGGTATCAGCGCCCGGCACCGGGATCTCGACCTCGGGCGGGCGATCCGGAATCAGGCGGATGCTGAGCCGCACTGGGTCCCCTGCGACCGGCGAGCCGTCAGCCGGGCGCAGGCTCAGGTCCCAGCTCCCCGAGTCGGCCGGACGGAAGCGGCCTCGAAAGCGGGGGCCCTCCGGAGCCAGGTCGACCTGCTCCCCGTCCCTGGTCCAGGTGGCGGAGGACAGAGGCACGGAAGCCTCGCCGACAAACTCGAGTTCCGTGCCGGCAGGAAGCAGCAGCGTGTCGCCCGGCACGGCGAGTGGCTCGTCCTCCAGGCCGAGGTACGCCGGGTAGAGCGCCCGGGCCTGCAGGCTGCCGAGGAACGCCGGCACGCGCACCAGCACGGCCACGGTATCGGAGGAGCGGCCGCCCGCCGTGAGCACGTAGAAGCGGTCGGTCGTGACACCCGTGATCTCCTGCTCGAACCTTCCCAGCGTGTCGAGCGATACCTGCTCCCGCGACCAGGGCTGGCCGGGGAGGCGTGACCAGAGCTCGGCGGAACGCAGGCCGGGGGCCTCGGCGATCAGGCGGGTGCGGCCTCCGCGGGTCACCACCGGTGGGTCGGCCCGGAGTGACACCGGGGCTGACAGCCATTCGAGGGCCGCGCCCGGTGACCACAGGAGACGAGCCTGCCCTGTTGCCGGCCGCGCGGCCAGCAGGAGGGCCGCCGCGATCGCAGCGCCGAGACCGACCTGGCGGACGCGATGCCGCAGCGCGGCCACCCAGGGCAGCAGCGACGCGTCCCCCACGTCCGCGAGATGCTGGGCCATCCGGGCATCCGCCGCCATCACCAACCCGGCGCTGGTTCCCTGCGCCGGGGGCTCGAGCAGGGCAACCACAGCCCCGCGGCGGCCGGCTCCGGCGGTCTCGAGGCGAAGGGCGACTGCTCTCGGGCCGAGTGCACCGACCGCCCGGCGCCCCCCGGCCACGACCGCACCGAGCCCAACCGCGGCGGCCAGCCAGGTCACGATCACGGCTGCGCCCGGGCGCACCAGCCCGAGGCGGAGCGCCCATGCGCCCGCCGCGAAGGCCGCGAGTACCACCAGCGCCGCCCGGAGCGACCAGCCGAGGAGGAACGCCCGCCGGAGCGGGACCACCATGGCCCGGAGTGCCGATTCTGTGCGTGTCACGGGGCACCGTACCCGACCGCGTAGCTGAAGAGGTTCACCCCCATTCGCAGCGCGGCCTCCCGCAAATCGGACGGGTCCCGGTGGACGTCGGGATCCTCCCATCCGTCCCCGAGATCGGCCTGGTACGAGTAGTAGACGGCCAGCCGACCGTCCACGAACAGGCCGAAGCCCTGAGCCGGCTTGCCGTCGTGCTCGTGGATCTTCGGGATCCCCCGGGGGAATGGGTAGACGACCCGGTAGATCGGATGATCGAGCGGCACCTCCACCAGAGGGTTCCCGGGGAAGATCCTGGCCAGTTCCCGCCGGATCGACTCATCCATCCCGTAGTTGTCGTCGACGTGCAGGAATCCACCTTGCCGGAGCCAGCGCCGGAGCACCTCGAGGTCGGCGTCGCTGAAGCGGACGTTCCCGTGCCCCGTCATATACAGGTAGGGGACGTCCCAGACCCGGTCTTCGGTCAGCCGGACCACGATCTCCCGGTCGGTCACCACCAGGGCAGTGCGCTCGCGGATCGCCGTGAGGAGGTTGGGAAGGCTGGACGGGTTGGCGTACCAGTCCCCCCCGCCGTCATACTGCAGCCGTCCGATGGTGAGCGGCACTGACGGGCCGGGCCCCGACGCGGCCAGCGCCAGGCAGGCCAGGATCAGTCGCGTCACTCGACCTCCATCGCTACCCGGTAGGCCGCGTTGCGCGCCAGCTGGAGTTCTTCGGTCAGCGCCTTGGCGACTTCCTTTCGGGAGTGCCCCTCCGTCAGCAGCCGGCGGGCGAGTTCCCGGGCGGTATCCTCGAGCGAGGCCGCTTCCTCGACGGGCCGCTCGCCCCGCCCCGCCAGAAGGACGGTGCATTCGCCCAGCGGCGGGTGCGCGGCGTAGTGGGCGGCAAGGCCGGACAGCGTGGCCACCCGGATTTCCTCGTGGATCTTGGTCAGTTCCCGAGCCACGGCGGCCGGGCGGTCACCGCCGCAGCGGTGGGCCAGGTCCTCGAGGAGCGCTACCAGCCGCTGCGGCGCCTCGTAGAACGCCACGGTCCACGAGGCGGCGGCCGCCTGGTCGAGCAACCGGTCCCGCTCGCCGCCTCGACGGGGCGCAAAGCCCAGCATCAGGTAGCGGTCCGCCGGAAATCCCGCCGCCGAGAGGGCCGCCGTCACGGCCGAGGGGCCGGGAATCGGCACCACGGTGGCGCCGGCCTCGTGCGCGGCCTTCACCAGGGCGGCGCCCGGATCACTCACTGCCGGCGTCCCGGCATCCGACACCAGCGCGACGTCCCGTCCCCCCCGGAGCATCTCCACGATGGCATCCTCCCGCCGCTCGCCCGAATGGGCATGGTAGCTGACCAGGCGGGCCTCGGACCCGACGTGGGCCAGCAGCGGCCGGGTGCGGCGGGTGTCCTCGGCCGCCACCACGCCGACCGAGCGCAGGACGGCCGCGGCCCGAACGCTGAGGTCGCTCAGGTTGCCCAGCGGCGTGGCGACCACATAGAGGGTGGCGGGACGGGACGGATGGTTCACGCGCGGTCTCCGGCAGAAAGGTGACACCCCCGCCGGGCCCCTCTCATCTGGCCGGCGGGGGTGTCGAGCCGTCGCGGGCGAGGGCCCGGCCTAGAGATGCTGCTTGACCTTCTCGTCGAGATGCTGTCTGATCTTCTGGTCGAGGGTGGTCTTGGGCACCGCGCCGATCACGGTATCGACGTGCTTGCCGTCCTTGAAGAACATCAGGGTCGGGATGGAACGCACGTTGAAGCGCATCGGGCTCTTCGGGTTGGAGTCGACGTCCATCTTGGCGATGGTCACCTTGCCGGCATACTCCTGTCCGAGCTGCTCCAGCGAGGGCGCGATCATCCGGCACGGCCCGCACCACTCCGCCCAGAAGTCCACCAGGACCAGCCCCTGCCCCTTCTCGACCGTGCCCACGAAGGTGTCATCGGTCACTGCCACCGTGTACTTGCTGTCTGCCATGATTCGCTCCGTTAGAATTCGGCGACCGGCTCTCCGGTCGCGTAGACCCTTTGCTCCGAGGTATCCGTGCTGCCTGGCGCCACCATCGCCCACATCGGCGTCGCCGTTCCCGACCTCACGGTCGCCCTCGCCTTCTATCGCGACGTCCTGGGCCTCGAGCCGCGTCCCCTCGAGACCGCTGACGGCGCCCGGATCGCCTCGCTGCCGTTCGGCGGGCCGGAGGTCGAACTGCTCGAGCCGATCACCCCGGACGGACCGATCGCCCGCTTTCTCGAGCGTCGCGGCCCCGGCATCCATCACATCTGCTACCGGGTGCCCGACCTGGACGCGGCCCTGGTGCGCTGCCGGGAACTCGGGTACCGGCTCGTCGATGAGGTTCCCCGCACCGGGGCGCACGGGCACCGCATCGCCTTCCTCCACCCCAAAGCCACGGCCGGCATCCTGATCGAGCTCACCGGATGAAACGCCGGGTCCTCCCCCGCGGTTCCCTCTCAGCCCGGCGGCCGGCGCTGCTCGCTGGGGCAGGGTGTGCCCGGCACGCCGATGAGGCTGATGTCCACCGCCGTCAGCAGCCACGCCCCGCGGCCGGTCTGGACCATGGTGAAGGGCACTCGCTTGACGCAGTCCGCCCGGCTGACCTCGGTGGCCAGGACGCTGGTGCTGCCGCGGCGCTCCACTTCGCCCAGCACCCGGACGGTGGCTCCGCGAAGGTAGGCGTACATCACCGCCACCCGGCGCTGGTAGTCCTGCGGCTGGCCGGTCTGCGCCGCCGAGCCCTTCTCGGTGCCCCACAACTGGGCCATCCGGTTCAGGTTGCTGTCGGCGACCGCCTGCATGAAGGCGGAGAGGGCCCCTTCCGGACCGGCTTCCATGCCGACCGGGACTGCCTTGCCCCCGCAGGCGAGCACGGCAATCGTGAAGAGCAGAGCGAAAGCACGCACGTGACGTTGCTCCTGCGGACAGAGTGAGCGAAACTAACGACCGTCCCCGGCCCCGAGCAATGCGACCGATCCGCCTGTACATCAACATCGACCATGTCGCCACCCTGCGGCAGGCCCGGCGGGCCGACGAGCCGGACCCGGTGGCCGCGGCGGCGCTCTGCGAAGCGGCTGGCGCCGACGGCATCACCGCCCACCTGCGCGAGGACCGCCGCCATGTCCAGGACGAGGACCTGCTCCGGCTGGCCGCCGGCGTCCGGACCGTGCTCAATGTCGAGCTGGCCCTCGCCCCCGAAATCGTCGCGCTGACCTGTCGGCTCCGCCCCCACCAGGCCACCGTGGTGCCGGAGCGGCGGGAGGAGATCACTACCGAGGGCGGCCTTGACCTCAGTCGCGCCGACCCCCGGTTGGAGCGCACCATCGGTTTGCTGCACGATGCCGGCATCCGGACCAGCCTCTTCATCGACCCGACGATCGAGGCGGTTCGCGCCTCCGCCGCCCTCCGGGTCGACGCGGTGGAACTGCACACCGGGCGCTGGGCGCATACCTGGCAGGAGGCCGGCTCGCCGGCCCTGGATCAGCTCGGTGCGGCCGCCCGGGCCGCCCGGGACCTGGGGCTCGCGGTCCACGCCGGGCACGGTCTCACCTACCGGAACGTCGGACCCGTGGCAGCCATCGAGACGATCGAGGAGCTGAACATCGGGCATAGCGTGATGAGCCGGGCGATCCTCACCGGGATGGACGAGGCGGTCCGGACCATGGGCCGGTTGGTCCGCGAGGCCCGATCCTTGCCTGCCTCGCCGGAGGCAGGATGAGATCATGAACGGGTTTGCCGGCCGATCGGAGTTCTTTCGCCGCGAGGCGGGAGACTACCTCCGGGAGCTGGGCCCCCTCGTTACGGAGGGGGCTCCAGCCCCCGGCAACGCCTTTCCCCGCCTTGCCCGCGCCTTGCGGGGCGCCGCAATGCTCGCCGGTCCGCCCACCTACACCCGGGCCGCCCGGCAGCTGGAGCAGGTCGCCAAACTGGTGCCGGAGGGTCGGCTGTCGTGGGAAATCGCTCGTCCGGTCCTGCGGGAGGCCGTGGCCGAGTTCCATCGGCTGACGGAATTCGCCCAGGCCTGGGACGCCACCCGCGACGGCGAGGCCGAGGCCGTGGAGCGGCGGCTTCTGGCCCTGACCGGGACCGCGGCACTGACCCCGGAACCAGGGCGGGAACCGCGGGGCGACGGCCTGCGGGCCTTCGTGGGCCGGGAAGTCACCGTTCTGGCGGCGGCGGTGGCCGGTGCCGCCGAGGCCATCGCCACCGATCCCGCCTCCGCCCAGCCCGCCCTGGCTGGGGCCCGCGCCGCGATGCAGTCGCTCCACGGGCTCGCCGGGCTGTCGGATCTGGCGCCGCTCGGCGACGTGCTCGACACGCTGGACATTCTCCTGGCCGACGTCGTCCGGCACCCGTCCGTCCCGCCGGAGGCGGCGGAGGTGCTGCGCCTCGCTGCCGCCACCCTGCGCACCCTGGCCGAAGCAGTCACCCAGCGCGGCCGGCCGCACGACCTGGCAACCATGGCGGGTTTCGTCGAGGGCGTCTTCGACCAGTTCGCGCGTGGCCCGGGAACCGTCGCTATCGACGAGCTGCTCCTCGCCGGCGCCGATGGCCCGCTCACCGGCGCCCTGACTGCCCCCGCCAGCCCGATCGATCTGGCCTCCCTGGGCGAGCGCCTGCGGTCCGGCGCCGCCCAGCTGCGCACCGCCCCCGACCCGTTGACCGCCGCCCTCCGCGGCTTCGGCCTGCTGACCACCATCCGGGGCGCCCCCGGCGGACTTGGCCAGGAACCCGCCGGCGCCTTCCTGGCCGGGCTCGCCCGCTGCCTGGAGCGACCGGACGCCCTCGAGGACGGCGACCTGGTCGCGATCATCGATCAGGCGGGCGAGCATCTGGCATCCGGGAGCGACCACCGCAACCTCTCCGCCCTGCTGGGCACCCTCACGGCCCGGCTCCCCCGCGGCGAGCCCGTCGTGCCGATCGAGGCCCTTGCCCCGGACACCGCTGACGGGGTGGTGCCGATTGAGGCGCTGGCCCCCGACGAGGGCGAGCCCGTCGTGCCGATCGAGGCGCTCGCCCCCGATCTCGTCGACGACGTCGTCCCGATCGAGGCGCTGGCTCCCGACGAGGGCGAGCCCGTCGTCCCGATCGAGGCGCTCGCACCGGATTCCGTCGATGAGGTTGTCCCGATCGAGGCCCTGGCCCCCGACGACGCGGAGCCGGTCGTTCCGATCGAGGCCCTCGCCCCGGCGCCCGAGGAGGAGCTGCCATCGGCGCCACCGCCACCCGCCCCGTTCCCCGGCCTGATGGTTCCCGCCGACCGGACCCGCCTGGAGCAGACGCTCACGGCCTACAGCCGCCTGGTCGCAGCCAACGCCCCGGTGCTGCCGCTGGAGGCGCTGATCCCTCCCGCCGTGCCTCCCCTCGTCACTGTCGGCTCCCGCTCCGCGGCGATCGAGATCGAAGCGGAGTTCGACGTGGTCCCGATCGAGTCGCTGCTGTATCGGGGACCCGGGGCGATGACCCGCGCCGACGACGTCCGCCGGCAGCTGGAGGACGCCCTCAAGGTCGCCTCCACGGAACTGGACCGGGTCGAGCCGCTGGTCCGCGAGTTGCTCGACCTGGTGCCGCTCGCCGTGGCGGATGGCCGCTGACGGCCCGGCGCCACTCCGCCAGGGCCACCGCACCCTGGCGATCGTGGTCGGACTGGCCGTCTCCGCCCTGGCGTTCTGGCTCGCGCTCCGCGGGCTCCGGATCACCGACGTCATCGCCCACGTCCGCATGGTCCGGCCGGCGCCTCTGGTGGCTGCCGTGGTCCTGGCGACGCTGACCTTCCCGATCCGCGCCCTGCGGTGGCGCTACCTGGTCCGTGACACCGGCGGAAACGTCGTGGCTCCGGCCCCGGCGTGGCACGCGGTGGCCATCGGGTTCATGGGCAACAACGTGCTGCCCCTCCGGGCCGGGGAGGTGCTGCGCGCCTGGGCCCTCACCCGGCTGGCACCGGTGCGGATGAGCAGCGCCCTCGCCTCGATCGCGGTGGAACGGGTCTTCGATGCCCTGACGGTGGTGGGCACCCTCGGCCTGGGGCTGCTGATTTCGGGTCTCGCATCGGACGTGACCCTGGGCGGGATCCAGGTGGCGACCCTGGCGCGCCGGGTGGGTCTGGTCGCGGCGGTCGCGTTTCTCGCGGCGGCCGCGGTCCTGGCCTGGCCGTCCGCCTTCCGGCGCCTGCTCGAGCACACCGTGCCGTTCTCCGGGCTGCGCTACCGCCTCCTGGCGCTCCTCGATGGCGTTCGCGAAGGACTGGCCGCCCTGCGATCCCCAACCCGACTCGCAGCCGTGATCGGCTGGTCGCTCATCCTCTGGACGGTGAACGCGGCCAGCTTCTGGGCGCTGCTGCCTGCCTTCGGCCTCGAGCCGGATTTCGGGGCGGCGCTGGTGGTGCAGGGCACGGTGGTGTTCGGGGTCGCCGTGCCGTCGAGCCCCGGCTACGTCGGGGTGTTCGAGGCGGCCATCGTGCTGGCACTGGCGCTCTACGGCGTGGCGCAGGATCAGGCCCTGGCGTACGCCCTGACCTACCATGCCGCGACCTTCCTCCCCATCATCCTGCTCGGCGCCCTCTCGCTGGCCCGGACTTCCCTCGGATGGCGTGATCTTCGCCGATGACCGACACGATCACCCTCGCCGCACCGGCCAAGGTCAACCTCGTCCTCCGGGTCCTCGCCCGCGAGGACTCCGGTTACCACGGTCTCGAGACGCTGTTCTGCCGGCTGGCGCTGGCGGACGGATTGACGGCCGAGCGGCGTCCCGGTGCCGGGGTCACGCTCGATGTGGATGGAGCCGACGTCGGCCCCGCCGAGGACAACCTCGCGGTGCGCGGCGCCCTCGCGGCCCTGGCGCTGTTGCGGTCGCCTTTCGCGGTGCACCTTCGGCTGACGAAGCGAATCCCGGTGGGGGCCGGTCTCGGTGGCGGTTCCAGCGACGCGGCCGCGGCCCTGCAGGCGGTGAACGCCCTCGCGGGGCATCCCCTGCCCCGTCACGAGCTGCTCCAATGCGCCGCGCGCCTCGGGTCTGACGTCGCCTTCTGCTTCAGCGGGGCCTCGCTGGCCCTCGGCTGGGGCCATGGCGAGCGGCTCCTGACGCTGCCACCCCTGCCTGCCGCCCCGGTACTGCTGCTCACGCCGCCGGCGCCGGTCCGGACCGCGGAGGCCTACGGCTGGGTGGACGCGGCCCATCAGGGCGCGTGGCGCCGCGGAGCGGTGGCCCTCGACCTCGACGCGCTCGCGACCTGGGGGAGCATTGCCCGCCTGGCCGGCAACGACTTCGAGTCGGTCGTGTTCGCCCGCCTCCCGGCGGTCCGCGCCGCCTTCGAGGCATTGGTGGCCACCCGACCCCTCCTCTGCCGGATGAGCGGTTCGGGCTCGACCCTCTTCGCGGTCTACCGCACCGCGGCGGAGCGGGAGGACGCCGCGATGATGCTGGGACGGAAGCATGGCCAGGTGACGGCGACCGAGACCAGCTGAGGGGGAGGGAGGGAGGGAGAGAAGGCGAGTAAGGAGAGAAGGACACCGGGGGCCGCGGGTGCAGTCCTCTCTCTCTCCCTTCCTCTCTCCCTACTCTCGCTCTGCTCGATTCGCGGCCCGGACATTAGTTTCCGTCTGCTGCCCCTTCGTCCAATGGCAGGACATCAGACTTTGGATCTGAGAATGGTGGTTCGAATCCACCAGGGGCAATCACCCTCCCGCTAACCCCAACCGCGGGTTAGGTTTGCAGGCCTTCCCCACGCCAGCTCCAGGTATCGCGCTTGGTTGACCGAGGGGGTGTCACCCGTTATTTTGGGGGGCTTTGGAGATGAAGGCCACCGCGCTCGCGCGTGCGCCCTTTCTGGTGATGTCCGGGTCGGCCAACCGGGCCCTCGCCGCGGAAGTGGCGCAGCAGCTGGACACGGAGCTCTGTCAGGTCACGCTGCGGCGGTTTGCCGACGGCGAGATCTTCGTCAAGATCGACGAGAACGTCCGCGGTCGGGACGTCTTCATCATCCAGTCGACCAACCCGCCGGCCGAGAACATCCTGGAGCTGCTGCTCCTGATGGACGCGGCCAAGCGGGCCAGCGCGGCGCGGATCACCGCGGTCATCCCCTACTTCGGGTATGCCCGCCAGGATCGCAAGGACCAGCCGCGGGTGGCGATCAGCGCCAAGCTGATGGCCAACCTGGTTTCACAGGCGGGGGCGGACCGGGTGCTGGCGATCGATTTTCACCAGCACCAGCTGCAGGGGTTCTTCGACCTGCCGGTGGACCACCTCTACGCCTCGCCGGTGTTCGTGGCGCACTACCGGCAGAAGGCGCTGAAGGACCTGGTGGTGGTGGCTTCGGATGTCGGTGGCGCCAAGATGGCCCGCGGGTTCGCCAAGCGGCTGAACGCCTCGCTGGCGATCATCGACAAGCGCCGGACCGCGGCCAACGTGGCGGAAGTCGTCAACGTGGTCGGCGACGTCGAGGGGAAGGACTGCATCATCCCCGACGACATGATCGACACGGGTGGCACGATGACGGAGGCGGCCCACGCCCTGAAGCGGCTCGGCGCCGGCAAGATCTACCTCTGTGCCACGCACGCGCTGCTGTCGGGCCCGGCGGTGGAGCGGCTCAAGCAGGCCCCGGTGGAGGAAGTGGCGGTGACCAACACCATCGCCCTGCCGCCGGAACGGCAGTTCGACAAGCTGACGGTCCTTTCGATCGCGCCGCTCCTGGCGAAGGCGATCGGGTACACCCACAGCGACCTCTCGGTGAGCTCGCTGTTCGACTGAACGGAAGGCAGGACACGATGGCACATGAGGCGAAGCTGGCCGCGGCGCCGCGGTCGGGGCGGGGCAAAGGGGCGGCGCGGGAGATGCGGCGGCAGGGGCGGATCCCGGCGGTCATCTACGGGCATCACCGCGAGGCCGAGGCCCTCGAGGTGGACGGCACGGCGGTGAGCCGCCTGCTGACCGCGCTGGGCTCGTCCGCGGCAATGGTGGACGTGACGATCGAGGGCCGGGAGCCGGTGAAGGCGCTGATCCGCGAGGTCCAGCGCAACCCGGTCCGGCCCTCGGACGTGCTGCACCTCGACCTCTACGAGGTCCGGGCCGACGAGAAGATCACCGTCGACATCCCGGTGCACCTGACCGGCACGCCGGAGGGCGTCCGGAACAGTGGCGGAATCCTGGACCACCTGCTCCACAGGCTGACGATCCGGGTCTTCCCGGGAGACCTGCCGGAGCACATCGAGGTGGACGTGACCGCGCTGGGCATTGCCCAGCAGGTCTACGTGCGCGACGTCACGGTGGCAAACGCCGAGATCCTCACCGACGGCAACCAGCCGATCTGCACCGTCGCCCCGCCGCGGGCCGAGGCGGTGGCCACGGCCGCGGTGCCGGCCGAAGTGGCCGAGCCGGAGCTGATCCGGAAGCCGAAGGCGGAAGAGGAAGCCGGCGAGGAGTAGCGCCTGCATACGATCCTGGGGCTCGGCAATCCGGGGTCGGAGTACGCCGCGACCCGCCACAACGCCGGGTTCTGGCTGGCGGATCACCTCGCGGCCCGGTGGGGCCTCGGGGGCTGGCGGCGGGAACGGTGGTATCGGCTGGCGGAAGGGGAGCGGCACGGCCGGCGGGTCCGGCTGGTGAAGCCCCAGACGTACATGAATCGCAGCGGGGCGATCCTCGCCCCGCTGCGTGCATCGGGGGACTTCGACCCGGCCACCGAACTGCTCGTGCTGGTCGACGAGGTGGCGCTGCTGGCCGGGCGGTTCCGGCTCCGGGGTGCGGGGTCGGCCGGTGGCCACAACGGACTCAAGAGCATCGAGGCGGCCCTGGGCCGCCGGGACTACCCCCGGCTTCGGATCGGGGTCGGGCCCCGGCCTCCGGAGCAGGACCTCGCGGATTTCGTCCTCGAGCCACCGACCCGCGAGGAGCGGGCGGCGGTCGAGGAGCAGATGGACCCCATGGCGGACGCGGTCGAGGCCTGGCTGGCCGAAGGCATCGAACCCGCCATGAACCGTTTCAACCGTTGACCCCTCCAAGGAGAACTCGGATGATGAACCGGCTGGTACAGCCGTGGCGGAACGCCCTGGCGGTCCTGGGCGCGCTGCTGCTCACCGCGATGGCCTGGCGCCCCCTGGGTGCACAGGAGAGCCACGGCGGCACCGCCCCCCACGTGGGCGGCGAAGCGAGCCTCAGGATCCCCGACCTCGCGCAGGTGACGTTCGCGAGTTTCGGGGGGCTGGATGGCCACACCCTCCTGCTGGGCGGCCTCCTGGTCTCGGCGCTCGGGTTCCTCTTCGGCATCTGGACCTACGCCCAGCTGCGGCGCCTTCCGGTCCACTCGGCCATGGCCGAGGTCTCCGAGCTGATCTACGCGACCTGCAAGACCTACCTCACCACCCAGGGCAAGTTCATCATGCTGCTCTGGGTGTTCATCGGCGCCGTGGTGGCCCTCTATTTCGGCTGGCTCGCCACGGCGATCGATCCGGCGACCGGCGCCGCGGTCAAGGGGTTCCCGCCCGTCAAGGTGTCGGTGATCCTGCTGTTCAGCCTGATCGGCATCGCCGGCAGCTACGGCGTGGCCTGGTTCGGCATCCGGATCAACACCCTGGCCAACTCGCGGACCGCCTTCGCCGGGCTCAAGGGCCTGCCCTACCCGGTCCACGCGATCCCGCTCCGCGCCGGGATGAGCATCGGGATGCTGCTGATCAGCGTCGAGCTGTTCCTGATGCTCTGCATCCTGCTGTTCATCCCCGGCGACTACGCCGGCCCCTGCTTCATCGGCTTCGCCATCGGCGAGTCGCTCGGCGCCGCGGCCCTCCGCGTCGCCGGCGGGATCTTCACCAAGATCGCCGACATCGGCGCCGACCTGATGAAGATCGTCTTCAAGATCAAGGAAGACGACGCCCGGAACCCCGGGGTCATCGCGGATTGCGTCGGCGACAACGCCGGCGACTCGATCGGCCCCAGCGCCGACGGCTTCGAGACCTACGGCGTCACCGGCGTCGCGCTGATCTCGTTCATCCTCCTCGCCGTGCAGGGCGAGGCGACCCAGGTCCAGTTGCTGGTCTGGATCTTCATGATGCGGGTCCTGATGGTGGTGGCCAGCGGCGTCTCCTACCAGGTCAACGACCTCGTCGTCCGCGCCCGGTACGGCAGCGCCGCGAAGATGAACTTCGAGCACCCCCTGACCTCGCTGGTCTGGCTGACCTCGGTGGTCTCGGTGGTCCTGACCTACGTCGCCTCGTATTTCATGGTCCACGACCTCGGCGACGGCACCCTCTGGTGGAAACTCTCCACCATCATCACCTGTGGCACTCTCGCCGGCGCCCTGATCCCCGAGCTGGTCAAGGTGTTCACCTCGACCGAGTCGCGGCACGTCCGCGAGGTGGTGGCCTCGGCCCGCGAAGGCGGTCCCTCGCTGACCATCCTGTCCGGCTTCGTCGCCGGCAACTTCTCGGCCTACTGGCTCGGCATGGCCATCATGGGCCTCATGGCGGCCGCGTACGGGGTCAGCACCCTGGGCCTCGACCAGCTGATGATCGCCCCGGCGGTCTTCGCCTTCGGCCTGGTCGCCTTCGGCTTCCTGGGCATGGGCCCCGTCACCATCGCGGTGGACTCCTACGGCCCGGTCACCGACAACGCCCAGTCGATCTACGAGCTCTCGGTGATCGAGACCATCCCGGGCGTGAAGGAGCAGGTGAAGCAGGACTTCGGCTTCGACGTCAACTTCGAGCGGGCCAAGGACCTGCTCGAGGAGAACGACGGCGCCGGTAACACCTTCAAAGCGACCGCCAAACCGGTGCTCATCGGGACGGCCGTCGTGGGCGCTACGACGATGATCTTCTCGATCATCATGCTGCTGACCGACGGTCTGAAGGATTCGGCC
>DASWBQ010000113.1:0-1863 GCA_036390535.1 Gemmatimonadales bacterium
GAGCGGGAGAGTGGGAGACTGGGAGAGGGGGCGATTCGAGACGCCCACTCACCCCGTCTTCCGATCCCCTCGTCCCACGATCCCACTTATAGGCAGGATGTTGAAGAACCATTTCCGCCCAGGCTGCTCAAAAAGGTCCAGATGCAAGGCGTCGCGTTGCGGGCCGAGCGAGACGTACTAGGAGTCTGTCCGAGTAATGCGTTTTCACGTTGATTCGCCCTCACGCGGGGACCGAGTTGCGCTATATTGCTCGCGAACCCTGAGCGAGGGAGGCCGCATGGAGAAGACCTACCGCCCCTACGAGCCGGACCAACTCTTGTTGCTGCCCCCGGCGCTGCAGGACTGGTTGCCAGCGGACCACGTGGTTTTCTTCCTCTCAGACCTGGTCGATCAGCTCGACCTCACCGCGATCACGGCTCCCTACGAGCAGGAGCCCCGGGGCTATCCCCCGTACCATCCCCGGATGCTGGTGAAGCTCCTGCTCTACGGCTACGCGATCGGGGTCGCCTCCTCCCGCCGGCTGGCCCAACGCTGCCAGGAGGACGTCGCGGTCCGCGTCCTCACGGCGAACAACACCCCGGACTTCCGGACCATCAGCGACTTCCGGAAGCGCCACCTGGCCGCGCTGGAAGCCCTCTTCGTCCAGGTCCTTCGCTGCTGCCAGCGGGCGGGCCTTGTCCGGCTCGGGACCATCGCCCTGGACGGGACGAAGGTCCGCGCCAACGCCTCGAAGCACAAGGCCATGAGCTATGGCCGCATGCAGACCGAGGTTACCCGGTTGGAGGCCGAAGTGCGCGACCTGCTCGCCCGCGCCGAACACACGGACGCTGCCGAGGATGCCCAGCACGGCGCGGACCGCCGGGGGGACGAGCTCCCGGCCGAGCTCGCCCGCCGGACCACCCGGCTCCAGACCATCCGGACCGCCATGGCCGCCCTGGAGGCCGAAGCCCAGGCCGCCGCGCCGCCCTCGACCGACGGACCCCGGCGGGGCCGGCCGCCCCAGACGCCCCCCGGCACCCCGACCCCGAAGACGCAGCGCAACTTCACCGACCCCGACTCCCGGATCATGGTTGACGGCGACAAGGCCTTCGTCCAGGCCTACAACGCCCAGGCGGCGATGGAAGCCCACCAGGTGATCGTGGCCTGCACGGTCACGAACCAGGCCAGCGATGCCCCGCACTGTTTGCCCCTCGTGACCGCCGTCCGCCAGAACACCCGCCGCCGCCCCCGCCGAGTCCTCGCCGATGCCGGGTACTGGAGCGAGCAGAACGTCACCGACCTGCAAGCCGCCACGATCGAACCGCTCATCGCCCCGGGCAAAGTCAAGCACGGCCAGCCGCCGCCGCCACCCCGGGGCCGGATCCCGCAGCACCTGAGTCTCCGGGACCGGATGCGGCGGGTGTTGACGACGAAACGCGGTCACGCCCTGTACGCCCGGCGGAAGGTGTTCACGGAACCGGTCTTCGGCCTGATCAAACGGGCTCGGGGCTTCCGGCAGTTCCTGCTCCGGGGCCTCGCCAAGGTGCAGGGTGAGTGGGCGCTGATCTGTACGGGGCACAACCTCCTCGCACTGTTCCGGAGCGGGCGATGGGCGGCGGCCTGAGCCCCGGACCTGGGGACTCTCGGCTTCCGGCGAGGCCGGTCGTGAGCGCGCATTCGTCCGGAGGTAGAACGTAACCGCGGCACTCTTGCTACGCATTACTCGGACAGACTCCTAGCCCACATGGTTCGCGAACTCGGCTCGCGAACCATGTGGGCTGGCGCGAACGGATCGTCGGCGCGGCGCTGATCACCGCGCGCCGCCCTGCTCCAGCAGCCTGACCATCGCCGCGTACCCGCGCGCCCGTGCCAGGGCGAGCGGGG
>DASWBQ010000114.1:0-2990 GCA_036390535.1 Gemmatimonadales bacterium
CTCTCCGCTCTCCGCTCTCCGCTCTCGTAGCCGTCGCGGTTGGCAACGAGGGAGCGGGGCTGTCCCCGGCGGTGGCGGCGGCCGCGACCCGGAAGGTCTCCATCCCCATGCGCCCCGGCGCCGAGTCCCTGAACGTCGGAGTGGCGGCGGGAATCTTGCTCTACCAGCTCCGCCATGACCGGTGATCCCGTCCTCGCCGCCGTCGGCGGCCTCTTCGGGCTCCTCTTCGGGAGCTTCCTGAACGTCTGCATCAGCCGCTGGCCCTCGGGCCAGTCGGTGGTGCGGCCCCGCTCCCGCTGCCCCCGGTGCGGTGGTGGCATCACCGCCCGCGACAACGTCCCCGTCGTCTCGTGGCTGCTGCTCCGCGGCAAGTGCCGCCACTGCGGCAACCCCATCAGCGCGATGTACCCCGCGGTCGAGTTGCTCACCGCGATCATCTGGGCCTGGTGCGTCTGGCACTGGGGGCCGGGCGCGGAGGCGCTCAAGTGGGCCCTCTTCGCCACCATCCTCCTGGGCATCGCGATGACCGACGCCCGGGAGTTCATCATCCCGCACGAGTTCTCCTTCGGCGGACTCGCCATCGGCGTGGTCTTCGGCTTCCTCGGCGGCCTGGGGACGGGCTTCAGCGCCATCAACGGCGCCATCTTCGGCGCCGGCCTCGTCTACCTGATCGGCATGCTGGGCGAGTTCGCCTTCAGGAAGGAGGCGATGGGCGGTGGTGACGTCGCCATGATGGCGATGGTCGGCTCGTTCCTGGGATGGCAATCGGTGGTGGTGACGATCTTCGCCGGCGCGGCGGTGGGGGTGGTGCTTCACCTGGTGGGGCAGGTGACGAGGCGGAGAGGCGGAGAGGCGGAGCGGGCGTCCGCGCCGGCTGCCGACCCCTCCGCCGCTCCGCCCCTCCGCCCCTCCGTCGAAGACCTGACCCCCGACGAGCTCCGCGCCTCCGGCTACCTCCCCTTCGGCGTCTCGCTCGCCATCGCGGCGGGGCTCATCGCACTGGTCACCGGCCCGCAGCCGATCGTCGACTGGTTCGCCAACTACGCCAGCCTCCTCGGGATGTGAGGGCGATGCGCACGCCGTCTCGGCTCTCCGCTTTCCGTTCCCGGTGTTCCCTGTTCCCCGTTGCCTGTTTCCTGGTCGCCCTGATCGGTTGCCGCGGCACGCCAAAGACGACCGGCACCACGGCGGAGGAAATCGGACGCCTCGTCGACAGCCTGCAGCCCGCGGTCGAGAAGGCGGTCGGCCTCCCCTTCAAGACCCCGCCGCAGTCCCAGCTCGTCACCCGCGACCAGGTGCGCGAGTACCTCCTGGCCAAGGTGCACAAGGAATTTCCCGAGGAGAAGCTCGAGGGCGTCCAGGCCGCCTATCGGCTGCTGCACCTGATCCCGGACAGCCTCGACCTCAAGACCCTGATCCTCGACCTCTATGCCGAGCAGGTCGCCGGCTACTACGACCCCGACTCGAGCCTGCTGTATGCGGTACAGGGGGCCGACCGCACCCAGCTGCGCCTGATCATGGCGCATGAGCTGGTGCACGCCCTCCAGCACCAGTACCTCCCGCTCGATTCGGTGATGGTCCAGCGCGGCAACGGCGACCGCCTCGCCGCGGCCCAGGCGGTGCTCGAGGGGCACGCCACTCTCGCCAGCCTCAGGGTGTTGGTGCCTGACCCGGCGGTCCTCGCGGCGGCCGATTTCTGGGAGACCTACCGGGACCAGGTGCGGAACCAGCAGCAGACCATGCCGGTCTTCTCGCAGGCGCCGCTGGTCCTCAAGGAGAGCCTGATCTTCCCCTACCTGGGCGGGGCGGAGTTCATGCGGTGGTGGGAAGCCAACCGGCAGGAGGCGCTCCCCATCGGGGCCCAGCTGCCGCTCTCCACCGAGCAGGTGCTGCACCCCGGGCGCTACGCGGCGTCCGACGTCCCGCTCGACGTGGCGTTCCCCGACTCGAGTGCCGACGTGATGTACGAGGACACACTGGGCGAGCTCGAGATCCAGATCCTGCTCGCCGTGCTCCGGGGCGGCAGCACCGCCACGGTCGAGCGGCCGATTGGCTGGGGCGGGGACCGGTACCGGGTGGTTCGCACCCCCCGTGGACCGGCGCTGGAGTGGATCACCGTGTGGGACACCCGGCCCCAGGCCGACCGCTTCCGCGAAGTGATGGAGGGCCCCTTCGCCGCCCGGGCCCGCCAGGGCTACCTGGTGGCGGTGTCAGGCGACAGCGTCGGCGGTAAGCCCGGGGTGAGGGTGACGCATCGGCCAAGCCCGGAGTGAAGAGGGAAAAGGGCAGAGTGAAAAAGACCTGCGAAACCACGTTTTCACTCGTCACTCTTCACTTTTCACCTTCCTGCCACGCTTTCCGCCGCATCGCATAGACCCGCACCGCGTGCCAGGTTCCGCCCTTCAGGATCCCTTGGGTCGCTTCCGACTCGTATCCCAGCCCGGCCTTCCGAAGCACCCGCTCCGACGCCTCGTTGCCCACGAACACCAGCGCGAAGAGCCGCTCCGCCGCGAGCGCCTCGAACCCGAAGCGGAGCAGCGCCCCCGCCGCCTCCGTCGCGTACCCCTGGCCCCACCACTCCGGGGCCAGCACGTAGCCAAGGCTGAACGCGGGGCCCTCCGGGTCGGCCAGCTCCAGGCCGCAGCCGCCCACCAACGCCCCTGACTCGGCGTGCTCCATGGCGAAGGTCCAGCTGACCCGGGGTGACGCCGTCACGGCCGCCGCGGTGCGGGCCAGGAACGCCCGTGTTTCCGCCTCGGTGTTCGGCCCGAAGGAGGTGTAGCGGGTGACCTCCGGCGAGGCGGCATAGGCGTGGACCGCCGCGAAGTCGTCCGGGCGGAACTCCCGGAACCGGAGCCGGGCCGTGGGTGCGGGGAAGGGGGCCATGGCAGGAAAGCTAGGGCGGAAATGTCGTAAAGAGCGGAAGGGTCCCGAATCCCGCCCCCTCCCGCCCATCCCGCCCCATCCCGCCCCATCCCGCCCCATCCCGC
>DASWBQ010000115.1:0-2565 GCA_036390535.1 Gemmatimonadales bacterium
CTACGGGCTCCGCGACGACCAGCTCTCGGTTGACGGCACCGACGCCGACCCGTTCCAGAGCGGCTACACCCAGCACCAGCTCTCGGGCGGGATCGGCGGCCCGCTGATCCGGAACCGGCTCTTCTTCTTCGGCTCGTTCCAGGCCCGGGCGCGGGACGACGACATGCAGTCGCTGCTGGTCGCCAGTCCCGAGACGCTCGACCGGCTGGGCACCGCTCCCGACTCGGCGGCCCGGTTCCAGAGCATCCTCACCGGGCTCGGCGTGCCGGTCACCAGCTACAACACCCCCACCCGGAACAGCGACGCGCTCTCGGGGCTGGCCCGGCTCGACTGGCTGGTGACCGACGCCCACACCCTGACGCTCCGGGGCGACTGGCGCGACAACACCACCGACCCGTCGCGGGTGAACCCGCTGGCGCTGCCGCAGACCGGCGGCGAGCAGCTCTCCTCGGGCGGCGGCGGGCTGCTGTCGCTGACTTCGCGGTTCGGGACGGCGCTCCTCAACGAGGCCAAGGCCTACTACTCGGTGAGCGACGGCGCCGGCAGCCCGTTCACCGCCGCGCCGCAGGGACGGGTGCAGGTGATCTCGGCGCTCGAGGACGGCTCGCAGGGCGTCTCGTCACTGGTGTTCGGCGGCAACCCCGGCCTCCCCACCGACAACAACTCGAAGACGCTGGAGATCACCAACGAGGTCTCCTGGCTCTCGCCCCGGAACGGCCACCGCCCCAAGCTCGGCGTCCTCTTCAACCGGACCACCACCACCCAGAGCTCGGCGCCGAACCGCTACGGCACCTTCACCTACAACTCGCTGGCCGACCTCGAGGCCGGCATCCCGGCGACGTTCAGCCGGACCCTGGTGCCGACCGAGCGCGAGGGGCAGGCCACCAACGGCGCCGTCTACCTGGCCGACACCTGGCGGGTGTCGCCGGCGCTGCAGCTGACCTGGGGCGGGCGGCTCGAGTACTCGGTGGGCTCGGGATCGCAGGGGTACAGCGCGGCGGTGGACTCGCTGTTCGGGCGGCGCACCGATGCCCTTCCGGAGGAGTTGCATTTCAGCCCGCGGGTCGGGTTCAACTGGACCATCGGCGGGGGCGGCGCGACCGGGGGCCCGGGCGGCGGGCCCGGCGGGTTCGGGGGTTTCGCCGCTCGGGGCACCACCATCCGCGGCGGCATTGGCGAGTTCCGGGCGACGATCAGCCCGCAGCTGCTGGCGAGCGCCCAGGGGACCACGGGCCTCAGCCCGACCGAGTTCCAGCTGTCGTGCATCGGGGCCGGGGTGCCGGTGCCCGACTGGGAGGCGATGTACGGCGACCCGGCGGCGATCCCGATCAACTGCACCACCGGCGGCGTGATCACGCCGAACCGGAGCCCGACGGTGACGACGTTCAACCCGGACTTCGGCGCGCCGAGAAGCTGGCGGGCGAACCTGGGGGCGCAGAAGCGGATCGGGTTCGCGAACCTGACGGCCGATTTCTCGTATGCGCGGGGGGTGCGGCAGACGGGGAGCAGCGACCTCAACCTGGACGCGGTGGCGGAGTTCACCCTGGCGAACGAGGGGAACCGGCCGGTGTACGTGCCGGCGGCGGGGATCGTGCCGCAGACCGGGGCGGTGGACTTCCTGCAGTCGCGGCGGGAGCGGCAGTTCGGGCAGGTGCTGTCGGTGGACGCCGACCTGGTGTCGGAGTCGTTCCAGCTGGCGCTGTCGGCGGGGGGGATCACCTCCGGCGGCGTCCTCTACAACGCGTCGTACACGATGGCGCGGTCGCAGGACCAGACCTCGTTCGGGGGCGGCTTCGGCGGGTTCGGGGGCGGCGGGTCGACCACGGCGGGCGACCCGAACCGGCGGCAGTGGGGCACCAGCGACCTCGACCGGCGCCACACCATCGTGCTGACGGGGACGGTGCCGATCGGGAAGGCGTTCGAGGTGACCACGGTGGGGCGGGTGGTGTCGGGGGCGCCGTACACGCCGAGGGTGGGGAGCGACATCAACGGCGACGGGTCGCGGAACGACCGGGCCTTCATCTTCAGCCCGGCGGGGGCGCCGGACAGCGGCGTGGCCAACGGGATGACGCGGCTGCTGGCGGGGGCGTCGGGCGGGGCCAAGAGCTGCCTCGAGGGGCAGACGGGTGCGATCGCGGGGAGGAACAGCTGCCGGGGGCCGTGGCAGCCGACGGTGGACTTCCAGTTCAACTGGCGGCCGGATTTTGCGGGGCTTCGGCAGAAGCTGATGGTGAGTTTGGTGACGGTGAACTTCCTGGGCGGGGTGGACCGACTGGTGCACGGGTCGGACGATTTGCGCGGGTGGGGGCAGACGGTGCGGCCCGACCCGACCCTGCTGTACGTGACGGGATTCGAGCAGGAGACCAGGCAGTTCAAGTATGCGGTGAACGAGCGGTTCGGGTCGACGAGGAACTCGGCGACGGCGGTGGTGGCGCCGTTCCAGCTGGGGTTGCAGGTGAGGTATACGCTGGGGCCGGACCGGCAGCGGGAGATGATCCAGGCGGTGCGCGGGGCGGGGCGGGCCGGCGCGGCGCCCGGGGCGGGTGGTGGTCCGGGCGGCGGGAA
>DASWBQ010000116.1:0-14079 GCA_036390535.1 Gemmatimonadales bacterium
CACCCGAACGAGCGATTGGCCCGGGCTCCCCCTTCCGGCATGCTTGAGCTGTACCCAACCCGGGAGCCAACATCCCGGATTCCAAGGAGTTCCAAATGTCCAAACGTCTTGCGCAGGTTCTCGTCATGGCCGTGGCCACGCTCGGCCTCACTGCTCCCCTCGCGGCTCAGAGCAGGACGGCGGTGAGCAGCGCGGAAATCGACGCCGCCGTCACCCGGCCCGCAGCCGGCAAGGGAGACGTCGTTCGCGATCTCCTCAAGACCGATCAGGCCCGGAAGATCGCCGGCCAGATGGGGGTCAGTGAGCAGGAGCTCTCGGCCCGCGTCAACTCGCTTGATCAGGCCACGTTGGACCGCCTCGCCGCGCAGGTCCAGGGGCAGGCGGGCGACGAGGCCCTCGCCGGTGGCAATACCGTCACGATCGGTTACGCGGCCCTCGCCATCATCCTGCTGGTGGTGATCATCCTGCTGATCGCCTGACTTCGCCACACGGCCGAACCGGTGCGTGGCCTCGCCAGGCTGGTCGCGGCCGGATTGGGGTTCCTGACAGGGCTGGGCAGTGCGGCGGTCGCACTGGCCCAGCCGCCGCCCTCGGACCCGCAGCAACAGCCGCCGCCGGCCGTTCTCGACGTGCCGTACCTCCCCCAATCGGTCCTGCTCTGCGGGGGGGCGGCGCTCGCCATGGTCGAACGGTGGTGGGGACGGCGAGCGGTATATGCGGAGGACTTCGCCGCGCTCGTCCAGCCTGCCAGGGGCGGCATTCTGACGACGGATTTGGCCAGGACCGCCCGCGCCCGCGGCTGGGACACATGGGACGGGCCCGGCACACCGGAGCTGGTCCGGCAGAGCCTCGACCACGGGGCCCCTGTCGTCGCCCTCATCCGGGTGGCCCCGGAGCGATACCACTACGTCGTCGTGATCGGCTGGACCGCCAACCGGGTGGTCTTCCATGACCCCGCTGGAGCCCCACACACCACCCTTGATGAAAACACCTTCATGACGCGCTGGACTGGGGCCAACCACTGGGCCATGGTGGCCCGTCCGATGCCGCCGGTGCCCGCTGTGGCCGGCGCCGACAGCACTCAGCCGGCGCGACTCGACTCGATGGCCTGCTCCCCTTGGATTGACCGGGCACTCGATGCGGTAGCGGCCGGGCAACTGGAAGATGCCCTTCAGCGCCTGGACCGCGCCCGTGCGGCCTGCCCGGACGAGCCGCTGGTCCTGCGTGAAATGGCCGGCGTCCGGTTCAAGCAGGGACGTCAGCCCGAGGCCATCCAGCTCGTCACCGACTACCTGACGCTCGCGCCCGGCGACGAGCATGGTTGGCAGCTCCTTGCGGCCAGCCGCTACCTCTCCGGCGATCACGACGGCGCGCTCACTGCCTGGAACCGGCTCGGCCGGCCCGTCATCGACCTGGTCCGGATCGACGGCGTGCGTGCGACCCGGTTTGGTGAGATCGCGGACGCGATGTCGGTGCCCCACGGCACCGTGCTCACCCCGTCCCGGCTGGCCTTGGCGCGGCGCCGGGTCTCCGACGTCCCGGCGCTCCGATGGGCGGCTGTGGAGTACCAGCCGGTGCCCGGTGGCATCGTCGAGATCAGGGCTGCCGTCACGGAACGTCCGAGAATGGAGCCCCTCTGGCGCCTCGCGGCCGCAGGAGCGCTTCGGGCCATCGCGCAGAACGAAGTGGGTCTCGATGTTGCCACCCCCACCGGGGCGGGTGAGCTCTGGAGCGTGGGCTGGCGTTGGCAGTATGCCCGCCCGCGCGCGTTCCTTCGCCTGGCCCTCCCCGCGGATCTGGGCATCCCTGGTGTGGTCAGCGTCGGCGGTGTCGTGGAGCAGTTCCGCTTCGTCCTCGACACCACCCAGGGTGAGGTCTTCGAGGAATCCCGCCGGTCGGCGAACGCCGGCTTCGGCGCCTGGGTGACGTCCGGGGTGCGTCCCTCGGCCGCCCTCCGCTTCGAGCGATGGTCCGGCGACCGCCGGTACCTGGTCGCTTCCGCGAACGTCGAAATGCGCGGTCGCGATGATCGTCTGGTGTTCACCGCGACCGGCGGGCACGCCGTGGCCCTCTCGACCCACCCCTCGTACACCCGCGCCGGCGTCGGCGCGGTGTGGGTGTCCTCCCAGGGGTTGGGTCGCAGGACCTGGTCGACCCGGCTCGGAGCTGATTGGGCAAGCGCGGACGCCCCGGTGGGCACCTGGCCAGTTGCTGCCGGGAACCTGTCGTGGGCCATCCCGCTCCGGGCGGATCCCGTCACCGGCCGCGGGCTCCTGCCGGGCCGGAGCGTCGGCCGCGCCATCATCCACGGGGGCCTCGCCGGCGACCAGCCCGTCTATCGCGCCGGCCTCTTCGTCCTCGCCGCCGGGGTGTTCCTCGACGGGGCGGAGATCATGGAGGCCGCCGATGGCTCGCCGGGGGGGCGCCTCTATCTCGATGCGGGCGCCGGGATTCGGATCGGGATTGCCGATGGACAGCTGGGCGTGCTCCGCGTCGACTTTGCGAAGGGACTCATGGAGGGCGGGCGCTCGGCCCTGACCATCGGAGTGCACCGGAGTTGGCCGCCGTATGACCGGGGCGTCCGCCAGGACAACGCCCCATGACCGCACCCGGGCCCCGGCCGAGGGCGGGTCGTTCCCTCAAGACGATGCTGCTGGCCGGCATCTTCCTGATTCTGCTCACGGCGGCCCTGCGACTCGGCGCCGGCATGCTCCTCCCGATCGCGATTGCCGGCATGCTCACGCTGCTGCTGGATTCGCCGGTCCGGGGCCTCCAGAGGCTCGGGCTGCCGACGGGAGTCGGTGCGGCACTGGTGGTGTTCGGCATGGTGGGCCTCATGGCCACCGGGGTCGGACTGCTGGCCGGCCCCGCAACCGAGTGGGCGGAGGGCGCGCCGAAGGCGCTGGCGGAGGCTCAGGCCAGGTTTCGGCGGATCCTGCGACCGCTGCAGGAAACCGCCCGACAGGTGGATAAGGCCGCCGAATCCGCGATCCAGGGGGGACAACCCCCGGCCCCGACGGTGCAGATCAAGTCACCCGGTGTGCTCCAGCGTCTGACCGGGAGCACGACCAGGTTCCTTGCCACCTCCCTCACGGTGGTCTTCCTGACCTACGCCCAGCTGGCCATGCTGCCCGTCTTCCGGAAGAAGATCGCCCACCTGACAGGCACGCGGGCAGGCGCCCGGAACATGGAGGAAGTGCTGGCGGACATCGAAAGACAGATGTCCCGCTACATGCTGATCAACACCCTGACCAGCGCCGGGGTGGGGACCGCCACGGGGGCGTTCCTCGCGCTGGTGGGGCTGCCGAATGCGACGCTCTGGGGGGTGGCGGCGTTCTTCCTCAACTTCATCCCCTACGCCGGCGCCGTGGTGACGCTCGCGCTGGTCGGGCTCGCCGCAGTGACCTCCTTCGAAAGCACGAGCCTGATCCTCCTGGCCATGGGGGGCTGTGCCGCCATCAACCTGCTGGAGGGCCAGGTCATCACCCCTCACCTGTTGGGGAGACACCTGCCGCTCAATCCGGTGGCCATCTTCGTCAGCCTGCTCTACTGGGGCTGGGTATGGGGACCCGCCGGCGCGCTGCTCGCCGTGCCGATCACGGTCATGCTGCAGGTGATCGCCGCCCGGATCGACCGGCTGCATCCTCTGGCCGTCCTCTTGGACAGCTAGGCCAGCGCGTGCCACGGGAGTTCGAACGGTCCGCATCGGCCGGATGGCAAGAGACTGGCCGGATGAGCCTGTCCGATATATCTTGGCGTCGCAGGTACAGCTCCCGGACCATGTCGGAGATCACCGGATGAAGAAGCCACCTGCGCGAAAGCCCGCCCGGACACGAGTGCCCGAGACCGAGACCGAGACCGAGGCCGGTAAGCCGCCCATCGCCCTGGTGGTGATCGACGACAACCGGTTGTTGCGCGAGGGGATCGCGGCGCTGATCCATACCCAGCCCGGGTTCAAGGTGCTGGCGGCGTCCGCCGACGTGGAAGAGGCCCTCCGGCAGGTGCGGGAGGCGAAACCCGATGTGGTTTTGCTGGATTTCGGGTTGGAGGACCACGACAGCCTCAGTTTGACCGCGACGGTCCACGCCGAGGTCCCTTCGGCCCGGGTCATCGTCATGGGTCTCCTGCCCCTGCAGGAGGATGTCGCCGACTACGTGCGGGCCGGGGCGTCCGGCTTCATCATGAAGGACGCCTCCTTCGAGGTGTTCTTCTCGACCATTCGGGCCGTCGCCGCGGGGGCCGAGGTGTTGCCCCAGGCCCTGACCAACACCCTCTTCGCCCAGATCACCCGGAACGTGACCTCCAAGACCCGGACCCAGGTCATGGAGACGGTGCGCCTGACCCAGCGGGAACGCCAGGTCATCGATCTCCTCGGCGAGGGCCTGAGCAACAAGGAGATCGCGACCCGGCTGCACATCGCGGTGCACACGGTCAAGAGTCACGTGCACAACGTCCTGGAGAAGCTGTCCCTGCACAGCCGGCTCGAGGTGGCTGCCTTCACCCACGCCGAATCGCGCTCCGGAGTCTCCAGCTAGAAGCCCGGAGCACCCCGCGGGGCCCTCTCTCACCCGGCGGGCCGCGCCGGGACTCCATCCGTAACTCGCTCCAAACCCACTCCATCGAGCGATAGGCCCCTCCCCGCCACCCGGGTAGCGTTCTGCCTTGGAGTTTCACTCGTGGGCGGGGGAGAAATGACGGCATTCGGAGCGGACGATCCGATGGGCCTGGCTGGCTATCGGATGGACCAGTTGGCATCGGCCTTTGACCGGATCCGGGATCCGCGTGACTGGCAGGCGCCGATCCGGGCGGTGATTCCCGTCGAGGAACGGCCAGTCGTGGAGAAGGCCGTCCTTTGGTTCACCAACACGGTCCCCGCCTTCGAACCGGCCCCCGGGGCCGGTGACCGGCTGGTGGTGGTCGCCGAGGGTTATCGCCTCGGCCAGGCGGCGGACCCGCTCGACGGGCCCCGGTCCTGATGCATCTCGGCGAGGGACTCATGGCCACCAGCCGGTACAAGGGATTCACCATCCTGGCACGGCCGTATCAGCTCTATGAGTCCGGGCGCTGGACCGCGGAGCTGACCATCCGCCGGAATGGCCGCCGGCGCCGCTTCAGCGGGTACCAGCGCCACCAGACGGAGCAGGAGGCCGAGGTCCAGTGCGCCGACCTGGGCCGGCAGATCATCGACGGGGCGATCCCTGGGTGGTCCGTCGACCACCTGCGTCGGGCCTCTCGCCGCCGTTCCGCAATGACCCAGACCTGGAAGGGAACACCCATGCGCAACTACCTCATCGCCGGCATCCTGATCATTGCCCTCGGCGCCTTTCTGCTCTTCCGCGGAGGGAGCTTCACCACTCGCGAGGACGTGGTCTCGGTGGGCGACCTCAAGATCACCGCGGACCAGCAGCAGACGATTCCGCCCTGGGTCGGTGGCGCGGCCGTGGCCGTCGGCGCGGTGCTGATCGTGGCAGGGATGCGCAAACGCGCATAGGCAGGAAGCACCGCGCCACGCAGTTTCCGGTCCTTCCTCCATCAAAGGAACGGCAGGTGAACTAGCTCCGATGACCGATGGGCGGGCGGCGACGGCGGCAGTAGCGTTCAGAGCAGGTCCGCATGGTACCGAGGAGCACGATATGCCGGTCCGCACATCCAGGATGGTCATCACCGCCGCCGGCCTCGCGCTGCTGGCGTCGTGCGCCATCTCCCAGCAGCAGGAAGTCGAGATGGGCGCCGGTACTGCCGCCCAGGTCAGTGCCGAACTGCCCCTGATCCGCGATGCGCAGGTGGTCAACTACATCACCGCGCTCGGCAACCAGCTCGCCCGGGCCACCGACCTCCGCGACCTCACCTGGCAGTTCACGGTCGTCGACAGCAAGGAAGTCAACGCCTTCGCCGTGCCGGGGGGCTGGGTCTACGTGAATCGCGGCCTGATCGAGCGGGCCACCAACATGAGCGAGGTGGCCGGCGTCCTGGCCCACGAGATCGGCCATATCACCCGCCGCCATTCGGTGCAGCAGTTGCAGCAGGCCCAGGGCGCCAACGCCGGGCTGCTGCTGATGTGCACCCTCACCAAGGTCTGCGAGTCCGGCGCGGGCCAGGCCGCCATCAACGTCGGCGGGAGCGCGCTGTTCGCGAAGTTCAGCCGGACCGACGAGGCCGAAGCGGATGCCGAAGCAGTCGCGACCACGATCAAGGCGGGGATCTCGCCCGCCGGTATTCCGTCGATGTTCCGCACCCTCCTGGCCGCGCGACAGAGCTCGCCCGGCGCGGTGGACGCATTCTTCGCGAGCCACCCGCTGGAGGAGAACCGGATCCGGGATACCGAGGCCCTGATCGCCGCCTACCCTGTGAGCCAGCTCCGGGGGTTGCCGGTGGACACGCAGGCGTTCCAGACCTTTCGCCGGAGGCTGCAGTCCTTGCCGCCCTCGCCGACCCCCAAGCAGCCCTCAGGGTGAGGGCTCCTGACGTTCCCTCAGTATGGAAGGCGACACCATGACAACCATCGCAATGTACGGCCGGCTCGCGGCCCTCTCACTTGTCCTGCTCGGCGGCTGCTCCGGCAGCACCGCCACCAACCGTCCCGCCGACACCGACGAAGCGGCGGCCCGGACGGCCGCGGCCAAGCCGGCCGGCCCGGTGCGCTACAGCCTGGCCGCGGGCGTCGTGATCGACGCGGCGCTCACCAATACCATCACCTCGCGGACCGCGCGCGCGGGTGACGCGTTCACGGCCCAGGTCGTGGAAGACGTCAGGAATGCCGGCGGCGCGGTGGCGATTCCGGCCGGCTCCACGGTGCACGGGACCATCGTCGAGGTCAGTTCGGCGCCCAACGACAACTCCACCGGGACCCTCACGCTCGACGTCTCGAGCGTGACGGTGCACGGCCAGTCCTACGACCTCAACGCCACGATCGACGCCCTGGAGACGGTGCACAAGGGCCGGGGCATCGAGACCGTCGATGCGGCCCGCACCGCGGGGGGGGCCGCGGCCGGAGCGATCATCGGCCAGGTCATCACCAAGAACCCCAAGGGGACCATCATCGGCGGCGTGCTGGGCGGTGCGGCCGGTGCGGCGGTGTCCGCGATCATGAAGGACAAGGACATCGTGCTGCCGGCGGGTTCGCACCTGCTGCTCACCCTGCAGGAGCGCTTGACCGTGAGTTCCCGGTAAGCGTGGGCGCCTGCTCACGCCACACTCGATAGGAGGGCAACATGCTGTGGACCGTAGTGCTGATCCTGATCGTCCTCTGGGCCCTGGGCATGGTGAGCTCGTACACCATGGGCGGACTGATCCACGTGCTCCTGGTCGTTGCGATCATCGTGGTTCTGGTCCGGGTCATTCAGGGACGGAAAGTCCTGTAGCGTCGTGGTATCGGTTGGCGGTATTCGGACCGCTCCGCCCTGTCCCACCAGGTGGGACAGGGCGGTCGGTCGCCTCCTGACAGCATTGTGAGAAGGGAAGATCCCGATGGGCGAAACCCCGGGGAACGTAGTCCCGACCCTCTGGGCGTATGCCTATGAAGTCCTGCCTCCGCAGCCGTCGGCAGAGTGGGCGAAGCTCCGCGCCCTTCTGGACGAAGAGCACGCCGCGGCGGAGCGGGAGGGGCGCCGGTGGACCGGCAAGCTGGTCTACAAGCAGCTGGTCACCCACCTCCTGGTCGTGAGCGACCATCCCGACCAGGACCGCGACATCAACCGCCGCGTCGAGGAATGGCTCAAGGTGGTGAGCCCGGCGTATTCGATGACCGTACCGAAGGCTCTGGTGGCAGAGCCCCCGTCGCGACATCCGGCGAAGCGCCACCCCGCACCCTAGGGCGGGGGGCGCCACCTGTCTGGCCAGTGAGGTTCATCTCATGCGATACATCGTTCCGTCGTTGCTCATGGTGCTGTCGTTCGACTGGAGCATCCCCCTCCGCCCCCAGCTGCCCGAGTGGGTCCAGCAGATCCTGACGGCCGCGCAGTTGCCCATGGTGGCCACCGAGGCGCGGCGGGAAGGGGTGGCCAGCGACCAGGTCCGGGCGGCACTCGAGGCGATGCGAACCGCCGGTGTGCCTCCGTCCGAGGCGACCCTGCTGATGGACAGCGCCCGCGCGGCCCGTCGCGAGCACGGGCCGGTGGACAACTTCGGCGCCTTCGTCCAGTCGCAGCTTGCGGCCGGCAAGCGGGGCCAGGAGCTGGCCGCGGCGATCCGGGCGGAGCATGCACGGCAGGGGAAGGGAAACGCGGCACGCGAAGGCAAGACCCAGCCGCCTGGCGCCCGCGGAGCGCCAGACCGGAAGCCGGACAACCGCGGGCAGCGGCGCCCGCCCAATGGGTAGTCGGAGGCGCTTATGAAAGTCCTGTGGCTTGGCGCGGCCCTCCTGCTGGCAGTGACCGGCTGTGCACGTGACGGCGAGCAGCCCGACGTGGCGGCGGCCGCGGCGACCGCGGCGACCGCTGATCGCGCCGTCGCCGCCGCGGCCTTGGCCGACGCCATCGCGGCCAATCCGGCGCTCGCCGATTCGATCCTGAGCTCGGCGGGCTACACGCCCGACGGTTTCCAGAAGCTGATGTACGAGATCGCGGCCGATTCGGCGATGAGTGCGTCGTACACCGCCGCCCGACGCCGGTAGGCAGTCAGAGGCCATCACCAGCTCCCCGGAAGGCTGCCTGGTGGGCGCGGGCCAGCGGCCTGAACAAGCACCGGGCCGGACGGCCAGTCTACACGACTGACCGGCTCGGACTTTCCGGAACAGTTCCACCGCCCATACCTTCCGGGTCGCCCCCTGCCTCCCGGACGCTCATGCGCGCTCGTTTCCTCCTGCTGGGTGCCCTCGCGGTCGGCCTCCCGATCGGGGGCTGCACCCGGGACCTCAGGTCCGCGGATCAGTCTCCGCTCGAGCGCGCCGCTCGTGAGCTGATCGCCGGCGCCAAGTATGGTGTCCTCATCACGTTGGGGCCCGACGGGCACCCGCAGGCCCGCGCCATCGAGAATCTCCCACCCGAGGCCGACTTCTCCGTCTGGTTCGCCACCACGCCCCGTACCCGCAAGGTCGAGGAGATCCGCCGCGATCCGCGAGTGACGTTCTACTGGTTCGACCCGGGCCGGGCTGGCTACGTGACCCTGATCGGCACGGCCCGGATCGTCACCGACTCCGCCGAGCGGGCCCGCCACTGGAAGCCGGGGTGGGAGGCGTTCTACCCCGACCGGGAGCGCGACTATCTGCTCATCCGGGTGCAGCCGCTCCGGCTCGAGGTGGTGAGCCCCGCCCACGGCATCACCGGCGATTCCCTCACCTGGCGGCCGCCGACCCTGACATTCCCTCCGCCCGCAGGGACCTCGCCATGACCGACCGCCGGACCTTCCTCCTGCACACGGCCGGTTCCCTGGCCGGGTTCTCCCTGCTCCCGGACCTGGCGACGGCGAAGCCCCCCCGGCTTGCCGCTCCGCGCCGGGTCGGGATCATCGGCGCGGGCCGGCAGGGACGCGCCATCGTCGCCGAGCTCCAGAAGCTCCCCGACGTCGCCATCCCGGTGCTCTGCGACACCAGCCCGGCCCGGCTCAAGACCTCGCTCGAGCGCGCCCCCGGCGCCGAAGGCGCCGCGGACTACCGCACCGTCCTCGCGCGCGCCGACCTCGATGCCGTGATCATCGCCACGCCGACCCACCTTCACCGCCAGATCGCCCTCGACGCCATCCAGGCAGGCAGGCACCTCTACCTCGAGGCGCCGATCGCCCACACCCTCGACGACGTCCGCGCCATCGCGGCTGCCGCCGCCAGCACCAAGAGCGTCGCCTACGCCGGCTTTCAGGGTCGCGCCAACCCCGTCTACCAGCGCGCCTTCAGCTTCGTCGGCTCCGACTCCCTCCGGGTTCCCGTCTCGCTCTACGCCCAGTCCCACCGGAAGACGTCGTGGCGGTTCCCGGCCGCGGAGCCGGGCAGCGGACCGGCCGTGAACTGGCGGCTCGACCCCAGCGTCTCCCTCGGCCTTGCCGGCGAGCTTGGCGCCCAGCAGTTCGACGTCGCCCTCCGCTACCTCGGGGGCCGGCTGCCCGCCCGGATCAGCGGCCACGGCGCCATCCGCCTCCACGACGACGGGCGCAAGGTCCCCGACACCACCTTCGCCACCCTCTACTGGGAGGACGGCGTCGCGATGCAGTGGCAGGCGACCCTCGCCAACTCCTTCGGCGGCCAGTTCGAGGTGCTCCACGCCGAAAACGCGGCCATCAAGACGGCGTGGACCCACGCGTGGCTCTTCAAGGAAGTCGATGCGCCCACCCAGGGCTGGGAGGTCTACGCCACCCGGCAGCAGATCGGCAACGAGGAGGGGATCGTGCTTCTCGCCGACGCCACCAAGCTCGACGCCCAGGCCGAGCGGAAGCGGGGCGAGGGCCTCCCCTATACCTCGCTCTATTACGCGCTTGCCGACTTCCTGGCCTGTATCGACAGCGGGCGCCGTGCCACCGTCAGCGTGTCGGACGCGGCCCGGGCCACCGCGCTCGGGATTCTGGCCAACCAGGCCGTCACCACCGGCACCACCGTCTCCGTCCCCCCCGACCTCAGCACCCTGTGATCATGCGACTCACCCTCGCGGCGCTCGCCGCCCTCGTTCTCCCCGCCGCCCTGCCGGCCCAGCAGGCCGATCCCCGCGTCGCCCGGGTGGACTCCGTCTTCGCGACGATGGACCGCACCTCCGGCCCGGGGTGTGCCGTCGGGGCCGTTCAGGACGGCGCGTTCCTCCTGCGGAAGGGCTACGGGATGGCCGATCTCGAGTCCGGGACCGCCATCACCCCCGAGACCGTCTTCTACATGGGCTCGGTCTCGAAGCAGTTCACCGCCATGAGCATCGCCCTCCTGGCGAAGGACGGACGGCTCGGGCTCGACGATTCGGCGCGGAAGTGGATTCCGGAGATCCCCGCCGCGGGATCGGGAATCACCATCCGCCACATGGTCCACCACCAGAGCGGGCTCCGCGAGAAGTGGGATCTCTTCCTCCTCGCCGGCGGGCGCGAAGGCGATCTCGTCACCCAGCAGGACGTTCTCGACCTGGTCCGGCGCCAGCGCGACCTGAGCTTCGCCCCCGGGACCGACTTTCTCTACAACAACACGGCCTACGACCTCCTCGCCACCACCGTCCAGCGGGCCAGCGGCAAGTCGATTCGCGACTTTGCCGCCGAGCGGATCTTCCAGCCGCTCGGGATGACCAGCAGCCAGTACGTCGACAGCCGCGGCATCGTGGTGCCCCGCCGGGCGCAGGGCTACGCCCTGACCCCGAACGGCGTCCGGCTCGACATGCCCAACGTCGAGACGGTCGGCAGCGGCAGCGTCTACTCCACCGTGGACGACATGGCGAAGTGGGACGAGAGCTTCTACTCGGGCGCGCTGGGCGGGCAGGACCTCCTCCGCACCGTCCAGACGCCGCTTCCCCTCAAGAGCGGAGCGACGCAGACCTACGCCTTCGGCCTGATGGTGGGCACCTGGCGGGGCCTCCGCCGGGTCACCCACGGCGGGGCCCTGGCCGGCTTCCGGACCTCCATCGTGCGGTTCCCGGACCAGCACTTCACCGCCATCGTCCTCTGCAACTTCGCCCAGGCCAACCCCGACGCCTACGCGCATCGGGTGGCCGATATCTATCTCGCCGACAAGCTCCGTCCGGAGCCGCCGCGGCAGATGGAGACCGGCAACGCCACCGCGGCTCGGCCCGCACCGACACTCACCACGAAGCAGCTCGCCGCCTACGCGGGGCGCTACACCAGTCCCGAACTCGATGTGACCTGGACAGTGGCGCCCAAGGACAGTGCTCTCGTCGGCACGGGTGCCCGGGGTGCCCCGTTGACCTTCCGGGCGGTCGCGCCGGACACCTTCCGGGTCAGCGGTGGCCCCGGCCTGACCGGCACCGCAGCGTTCGTCCGCAGCCGGAAGGGGAAGGTCGACGCCCTGCTGCTGACCCTCTCCCGCAGCCGCAACATTCGCTTCGACCGCAAGGAGTAGCCCGTGCGCCATCGTCTTCTCGCCGTCCTCCTGGCCGGCACCCTCGTGACCCCGGTTGCCGCGCAGGACCAGAAGGCGCGCGACTTCGACGCCTATGTGGCCAAAGCGGTGAAGGACTGGGGTGCCGTCGGCCTCGCCGTCGCCGTCGTCAAGGACGGCCAGCTGGTGTTTGCCAGGGGCTACGGCGTCCGTGAGCTGGGCAAGCCCGACCCGGTCGACGCCAACACCCTTTTTGCCATCGGCTCCACCACCAAGGCGATCACCGCCGCCGCGCTCGGGATGCTGGTGGACGAGGGCAAGGTCCGCTGGGACGACCCGGTGTCGAAGTACCTCCCCGACTTCCAGGTCGGCGACCCATACGTCACCCGGAACCTGGTGGTCCGCGACCTCCTGACCCACGACGCCGGCCTCGCCAACGGTGACGTCCTCTGGTACGAGACCGACCTCACGGCCGAGGAGGTCCTGCGCCGGGCGCGCTTCATTCCCATGGCCTACTCGATGCGGTCGAGCTTCATCTACCAGAACGTCATGTATGCCGCCGCCGGCGCGGTGGTCGCCAGGGCGAGCGGAATGCCCTGGCAGGAGTTCGTCCGCACCCGGATCTTCGGCCCCCTCGGGATGGGCGGGGCCGTGCCCCTGCACGCGGAGACCATCGGCAAGCCGAACGTCGCCGCCCCGCACGACCTCGTCCGCGACACCCTCGTGGTCATCCAGAACGCCAGCGTCGATGTCGTCGGGTCCGCCGGCTCGATCTGGTCCGGCGTCACCGACATGAGCAAGTGGCTCCGCTTCATGATCGACAGCGGCCGGGTCGAGGGCAAAGCGCTCCTCCGGCCGACCACCTGGCGGGAGCTGCTGACGCCCCAGACGATGGTCAACGCGGCCAGCTTCTACCCGTCGGCGCGGCTGACGAAGCCGCACTGGACCACCTATGGCCTCGGCTGGTTCCAGCAGGACTACGCCGGGAAGATGCTCAACTTCCACACCGGCAGCATCGACGGCATGATCGCCATCGCCGGGATCATCCCCGACGACCGCTTCGGCGTCTATGTCCTCGCCAATCGCGATCACGTCGAGGTGCGCCACGCCCTGCTCTACAAGGCGATTGATCACTGGCTGGGCACCGGCTCCCGCGACTGGAGCGCCGAGTTCCTGGCGCTCTATGGACAGATGGAGCAGCAGCAGGCGGCGGCCCGGAAGGCCGCCGAAGCGGCGCGCGTCACCGGAACGTCACCGTCGCTGCCGCTCGAGAAGTACGCCGGGGTTTACGCCGACTCGCTCGCCGGGCGGGTCGAGGTGAAGGTCGAGGGGGGCGTCCTCCGGGTCATCATGAGCTCGAAGTGGAACGCGACCCTCAGTCACTGGCATTACGACACCTTCCGGGCCGAGAGCAACCGCCCCTGGCAGGGGCCGTTCCCGGTGACCTTCTCCCTGGACGCCCGGGGCGGCGTCGCGAGGATGGAAGTCCTGGGAAGGACGTACGCCCGCGCCGCGGGCAGGTGATGCAGGCGGTGACAAGTGAGGAGTGAGGAGTGAGGAGTGAGGAGTCAGCGGGCGAATCCGCCTCACTCCTCACGTCTCACCTCTCGTGTCTTACGACTTACGACTTACGACTACTTGAGCGGCACCATCACGTGCGCGTAGGGCGTGCCCTTCCACATGACGTATGGCCCGCCGTTCTCGGGGTCGGTCGGGAGCTTGTCCCAGACCGCCGGGTCGGACGCAAGCAGCATCAGGTGCGGACCTTCCAGCACCCACTGGTTGTCTGCCGTGGGCCCGGTGGCATACGGGTCGACGTTGCTGGCCCCCCGGTCACCGAGGAGCATGTACGCCACCCCGATGCCGTCGAACTTCGGGACCGGCCCCTTCGAGGTCCACGCCGCGGCCCACCCCTGCCACGCCTTGTCCAGGCACATGGCGTTCTCGCCCTCCTGGGGCGCTCCTGCCGGTGACGGCGAAGATGGCATGCACATCCAGCCGTTGTTGCCACTCCGCAGTTCCTTCATCTGGCCGTCCTCGCCCGGCCAGTCCATGATCGTGGCGCCGGAAGCCAGGGCCGCCGGGGCGGCCTGCATGGCCTGCTCGATCTTCGCCTGCACCGGATCGAC
>DASWBQ010000117.1:0-2956 GCA_036390535.1 Gemmatimonadales bacterium
CGACGTCTGGGACGGCGACGTGGCCCGCTTCGGCATCGACATCTGGATGACCACCACGGCGCTGGTCGGCGGGTTCCGGGTCTGCCAGTCCTACCTGGGAGCCAAGATCCACGACGCCAAGGACCCCGGGTCCGACCTGACGGCGATGCTGGTGCAGGTCACCGGAGCGCTGTTCCGCCAGCTGGAGCGCGATGTGCCCGCGTGGATGACGACGACGGGGTCGGAACCGGTGCCGGGGTTCGGCTTCGAGTACGAGGTGGGGCTGGAGCCGGTCGCGGTCAACGTCGCCCGTATGGTCGATCAGTTCGAACGCGGGCTCCGTGACCTGGGTGACATCTACGGGCGCATCCTCGCCCCGGCGACGCTCCAGGACCTGACCGCCCTCATCGGGCAGAAACCCGTGGCATTCAGCATGCCTGCGGATCTCTGGGTCCACGTCGTCTACGAGTACGTCGCCGCCTATGCCAGCGGCCAGCTCCATCCCGACCACCTGCTGCGGAGCCTGACTCCGCTGTATCTGGGCCGCACCGCCTCGTGGGTCAACGAGGCCGCCGCTTATGCCGCACCGGACGTCGAGTCCGCCCTCAACACGCTCTGCCAGCGATTCGAGGAGGAGAAGGGCTACCTCATCGACCGGTGGCCGGGCCGGAAGGAGACCTCATGACGACACTGACGCTCGCCGCCATCGACCCCCTTTGGGAGCCGCTCGGACGCTTCCTGCAGCGGGCAGCCTCGGTCTTTCCGGTGCTCCTCGCCATCCTGGTGGTCCTCACCGCCGGGCTGGCACTGGCGTGGCTGCTGGACCGTGCCACGGTGAGGCTCCTCCGCCTCCTCCGCTTCGACCGGGTGGCCCAGCGATCCCACGTCTCGGACGCGCTGCACCGGGCCGGCCTGGTCCACCCGCCGTCCACGCTGGTCGGTCAGGTGGTCCGCTGGGTCGTCGTGGTCATCACCCTGGTGGCCGCGTTGTCGATCCTGAGCACCGAGGCGACCGACTCGGTCGTCGCCGCGATGGTCAGCTACCTGCCGCGGCTGGCCGCGGCCCTGCTGATCCTGGTGGTCGGCTACGCCGTCTCGACCTTCCTCGGCCGGAGCATTCTGCTCTGGGCCGTGAACACCCGGCTCCGCGGGGCCCGCACCCTGGTCCGCGTGGTCCAGTTGCTGGTGTGGGTCTTCTTCCTGGCCCTGGCGCTCGACAACCTCGGCTTCGGCCGTACCGTTGCCCTGGTGGTGCTGGCGATCCTGCTCGGCGGGGCGGTGCTCGCGGCCGCCCTGGCGTACGGGCTCGCCGGGAAAGAGCTGGCGCGCGAGTCACTCGACCAGATGCTCCTGGACGTCCGGGACGAGGACCGCGACACGATGTCGCACCTGTAAGGGGCCGCCATGACCGACTTCTTCCAGAACGGCGTCATCACGACGCTGCACCGGCTGGGCCGGGAGCCACTGGCCGACCTCGAGGCCCGCCTCGTGGACCACGCCGAGACCAACCCGGTCGCGCTGGTCCTGCCTTGCCTGATCACCGAACTGGACGGGCCGGCGCTGCCGGAAATCGTCCGCCACCTGGCCGGCGTGCCGTATCTCGACCAGATCGTGGTGGCCCTGGGGCGCGCCGACCGCGACCAGTTCCATCACGCCCGGCGGTTCTTCGCCCCCCTCGGCGAGCGCTGCCGGATCATCTGGATCGAGAGCCCCCGAGTGCAGCAGAAGATCCGCGAACTGCGCGACAATTCCCTCGACATCGGTCCGCCCGGGAAGGGACGGGCGACCTGGCTGTCGTTCGGCTACGTCCTGGCCCAGGGCCGTGCCCGGGTCATCGCCCTGCACGACTGCGACATCACGACCTACGACCGCACCCTGCCGGCCCGGCTCTGCTATCCGATCACCGACCCGAGCCTGGGCTACGAGTATGCCAAGGGCTACTACGCCCGGGTCACCGACCGGCTCCACGGCCGGGTCACCCGACTGTTCCTGACGCCCCTGCTCCGGGCGCTGCAACTGGTGGCCGGCCACATGCCGCTGCTCGACTATCTCGACAGCTTCCGCTACCCCCTCGCCGGCGAGTTCGCCCTCCAGGCCGACCTGGCGCGGTCGGTCCGCATCCCGGGGGACTGGGGGCTCGAGATCGGGATGCTGTACGAGATCTACCGGAACACCTCGGTGCGACGGGTCTGCCAGGTCGACGTCGCCGAGAACTACGACCACAAGCACCAGCCGCTTTCCCCGGGGGACGCCTCGGCCGGTCTCAACCGGATGGCCCGGGACATCGCCAAGACCATCCTCCGCATCCTGACGATGGAGGGCGTCGTCTTCCCCGCCGGCTTCTATACGACCCTCCGGGTCGCCTACCTCCGCACCGCCCAGGACGCGGTACGAGGCTACAATGACGACTCGGCGATCAACGGGCTGCATTACGACCGGCACATCGAGACGGCCGCGGTGGAAATGTTCGTGCGCGCCCTGGGCCAGGCCTGCGACGACTTCCAGTCGGACCCGCTCGCTTACACCGGCTTGCCCAACTGGAACCGGGTCACGTCCGCGATCCCGGAGTTCCTGGACGACTTCCGCGATGCGGTCGACGCGGCGACCTGACCTGGTCGTCTTCAGCGACCTCGACGGGACGCTGCTGTCCCACCATGAGTACGACTGGAGACCGGCGGCACCCGGCATCGAGGCGCTGCGGCGGCAGGCGATCCCCCTGATCCTGACCAGCAGCAAGACCCGCCGGGAGATCGAGGCCTGGCGGGCGCGGCTTGGCAACGCCGATCCCTTCATCAGCGAGAACGGCGGCGCCCTGTGGATGCCGGTGGAATGGCTGGACCGCGGTCCGGCGGACGCCGACCGGGTCGGCGACTTGTGGCGCATTGAGTTCGGCGTCAGCTACGCCGCCGTACGGCAGGCGCTTCCCGTGATTGCCGACCGGCTGGGGGTGCCGCTCCAGGGGTTCGGCGACATGGCT
>DASWBQ010000118.1:0-2648 GCA_036390535.1 Gemmatimonadales bacterium
AACCGGTCCACCATCCGTTGGAACGGCTGCTCGCTCATCTCAGAACCTCCCGCCCGCGCCGCCACCGCTGAATCCGCCACCGCCGCCGAAGCCGCCGAAGCCGCCGCCACCCATCCCGCCGCCGAAGCCGCCGAAGCCGCCGCCGAACCCCGGGCCGCCCATGAAGATGTCGGGCCCCCGGCGCCCGCGCCGGCCGCGGCGGGGGCCGAAGCGCGCGGCCGACCGCGCCGACGACGCCATGATCATGACGAGTACGAAGATCACGAACAGCATCAGGATGATCATCCTGACAGGGATCGTCCCCCGGCGCTCGAACGCCTTGCCGCCCGCGGTGAGGGTGGAGTCGGTCACGCCCATGCCGCGGGCGATCAGCCCCGAGAGGGCATCGACGCCTCGACGCAGCCCGGTCCCGTAGGCGCCGGCCGCCAGGTCGGGACGCATCAGGTCGCGCACCCGGCCGGCGGCGGCGTCGGTGACGAAGCCCTCGAGGCCCTGGCCGGTGGCAATGAAGATCTGGCCGGAGTTGGGGTCGTCCTCCCGACGCGGTACGAGAAGGACGACCAGGCCGGCGTTGCGCCGCTGGTCACCCACCGCGGCCTGGGCGCCGACGCCCCACGCCCGGCCGATCGCGACGGCCACGTCCACCGCGGCGTAGTCCCCGATGGTCGGCAGCGTGACCACGGCGATCTCGGCCCCGGTCGCCTCGCGGAGGCGGCTGATCTTCACCGTCATCGCTTCGACCGACGCCGCATCGAGGGCCCCGGCGGCGTCGGTCACGTAGCCGGTCGGCCGCGCGGGAAAGAGGCGTTCCAGACCGCCCTGGGCCCAGGCCAGCGGCGCGAAGGCAAGTTGTAGGCCGATCAGGCCGCGGGTAGCTTTCGTTCGCAGCCCCTCACCGCGCCTGTCTGGAGTCCTTCCGAAGGTGAAACGCAAAGTCCTCTTCCATTCCATGCCGCTGGTGTCGCTGGCGCTGCTCGCCTGCGGCCCCGACCAGGTCAGCATTCAGGTCGTGATTCCGGACGAAGCGGGCGTCGAAGCACCGGTGCGCGGCGTCCGGCTGGTCATCGTTCCCTACAACCGCGACAGCATCCTCCAGGTCCTGGAGAACCGGGCCCCTTCGCCGCGACCCAGTACGACGGAACTGGACAGCCTGTTTCAGGCATTCCGCGAGCCGTTCAACGCCTACCTGTCGGCGTCGCGCCGGCTGCGCGAAGACTCCACCGCCGAGACGGCCGCCGCCGCGGAACGTGCCCGGCAGGAACTCGCCCGGGTGCGGGCCCGGATCAACCCGCGCGCCGACAGTCTCCGCGCCCGGATCGCCGCCTGGGAAGATACTGCCTTCGCCAGCTACGACAGCATCACCGCCTCCCTGGTACGGCGGGGCAAGGCCGCCGTGATCGACTCCACCCGGGCCGACGGACGGACCACCGTGACCGTGCCCGGAAAAGGCTGGTGGGTCACGGCCCGCGCCATCAACCTCCAGGACCCGAACACCGAGTGGTACTGGAACGTCCCGGCCGCCGGAGACACCATCCACCTCTCGTCGCGGAACGGGCGTCCCCGCCCGCGATTCCGATGAGCCGACCCGCTCGCTGCCTGCTGGGCGCGCTGCTGCTCCTGCCGGGGACAGCAGCAGCGCAATCGGCCGCCGACCCGCTCGCGATGCGCACCCTGGGGCGCGCCACGGCGCCGGTGACGGTGTACGAGATGAGCGACTTCCAGTGCCCCTTCTGCCGCCGGCACGCGATCGAGACCTTCCCGACGCTCGAGCGTGAGTACATCGCCACCGGCAAGGTCCGATGGATCTTCATCAACTTCCCGTTGACCTCGATCCACCCCAACGCCGTCGCGGCCCATGAGCTGGCGATGTGCGCCGGCCGCCAGGGCAAGTTCTGGGAGGCCCACCATCTGGTGTTCCGGACCCAGGCAACCTGGTCCCCGCTCCGGGATCCAGGGCCCTTCCTGAGTTCGCTGGTGGATTCACTGCGGCTGTCGAAGGCCCCGATGGCCCGGTGCCTCGAGAGCGCCGCGACCCGGAAGGAAGTGGAGAGCGATACCGAAGGCTCGATCCGCGCCGGGGCCAACAGCACCCCGACCTTCTACATCGAAGGCGGCCTGATGGCCGGGGCCCAGCCACTGCCGGTGTTCCGGAAGGTGCTGGATTCCATCGTGGCGGCGAAGGGCGGTCGCTGAAGCTCAGCTGCCGAGCGTCAGGAACACGTCATACAGCGCGTGACTCCACGCGGTGATCCCGAAGCCGCGGAGGAGGTAGAGCCCGCTGAAGAGCAGGCCGGCCACGGCCCGGAAGGTGAACGAGCCGAGCTGCCAGGGGTCGCCGAAGGGGCCCACGTAGTGGAAGGCCGAGAAGATCAGCGCGCCCAGCACCGCCGCGAAGACCCCCGCCCCCAGCGGTTTCCAGCCGAACACCCGGACGGCCAGGGCGTCCAGCCCCGCCACCAGCAGCACCCGGAAGAGCAGTTCCTCGTAGATCCCCGCTCCGAGGGAGACCATCAGCTGGACCGGGACGGTGAGGGCCGGCGCCGCGCCTCCCTGGGCCACCCAGAGGCGGCCGGTCAGGATGAACTGGGTCAGGGCTCCTGCGACCAATCCCAGCAGCAGGGCGTACACCACCGCTTCGATCGTCATCC
>DASWBQ010000119.1:0-4030 GCA_036390535.1 Gemmatimonadales bacterium
GCCGGCCGGTTCGCGGCGCGTGGCGAGGCCGCCTACCACTTCCTGCTCACTCCCGAGTCCCGTGGGGCGGGCGTCTATCTCGGCGGCGGCGTCGCCGCCGCCGAGGACGAGGGCTGGCGCGGGCTGCTGATCGGGGTGGTGGGGGTCGAGGGCGCGCCTGGTGGCCGGCGGGGGTGGTTCGCGGAGGCCGGATTCGGCGGCGGACTCAGGTTGGCCGGGGGATTCCGCTGGCGCCGGCCCTGAATCGCTGGCGGACATGACACGGGGCCGGGACGCGATGTCCCGGCCCCGTCAGGGCCCTGCGAAACAGCGCGCGTCAGGCGCTCAGCTGGTCGCTTCAGCGGGCTGGCGACGAACCACCGGCTTGCAGAACCGGTCGCCCAGGACGCGGATCTGGGTCAGCTGCTCCTCGGTCAGATCCGCATACCGCTCGGCGATATACTGCATGGTGTCGTCCATCCACGCCTTCTGCTGCTCGGAATCGGCCTCGATCACGCCGCAGCGGAGGATGTGGCTGAACAGCTCGTCGCGCGCCTGATCCAGACTGGTCGGTGCCGCGGGCGCCGCGCGAACCGGCTTCTTCTTGTTGGTGGTCATGCCTCTCCTTGGAGTCTCCCTGGCCCGTGCCCGGGCCGTTCAGCCTGCAAATATAGCGGGGCGCCCCGGCCCCACGCAACGCAAAGCCTTTCCGGGCAGCAGGTTCCGTCTCTCATCGCCGGGCTCCGGGGGAGGTTAGATTGTTCGGCCATCATGGCCGACCAGGACGAGGTCTACGGGGACGCCCGGGCCGAGCGCCTCGAGGAACTGCTGCGGACGATCGCGAGGCAGATCGACGAGTGGGACAAAACCGGGGTGCTGCTGGCCCAGGCCCCTGAACTGCTGCGCCTCCTGGGGGAGGCCCGGTCGGAACTGTTCCACTACGAGGTTCGCTGCACCTACGACACCCCCGAAATCGCCGAACACCGGCGGCTGGTCGAAGAGGCCGGCGCGCCCCCTGACTTTCTTTCCGCCGACGACGAGGACGACGAATGAACCGCTTCTACACGCTGATCGCCGTGCTGGTGGCCGTGGGTATCGGCCTGCTGTTGTTCCTGATGAACCGCTCCTCCAGCCCCGCCATTCCCGTCCAGGTGGCCGTGACGGCCGCCGACACCGCCGGCTTCCAGGGGTACGTGCTGGGGTCCGAGACGGCCCCGGTGACGATCACCGAGTACGCCGACTACCAGTGCCCCGCCTGCCAGTCGTTCGAGATGGTGGAGTTCCCCTACGTGAAGGAACGCCTCATCCAGACCGGGAAGGTGCGCTTCATCTACCGGGACTTCCCCCTCGACCAGCCGCACCGGTGGGCCCGGCTGGCCGCCCATTCCGCGGCCTGCGCCAGCGACCAGAACAAGTTCTGGGAACAGCACGAGGCGATCTACCGGACCCAGGGGGAGTGGTCGCCGAGCGGGGACGCCGGCGCGATCTTCCGGAACCTGGCCCGGCAGGGCGGGCTCGACCTCGCCGCGTATGACGAGTGCATGCGATCGCTCAAGTACGCGGGCCGGATCCAGGCCAGCCTGGACGAGGGCGTCCGGGTCGGCGTGAGCGCGACACCGAGTCTGCGGATCGGCGACCGGCTCTACGCCGGGGTGCAGCCCTACGACAAGGTCAAGGCGGTGGTGGACTCACTGATCGCAGCCGGGGGCGCGGCGCCGACCCCATGACCCGCCGGATGGCGATCGCAGTCCTCTGCGTGGGCGGGCTGTTCGTTTCCGCCTACCTCTGGATGTTCAAGCTGGGGCTGATGGGCACGATCGCCTGCGGGGGCGGCGGGTGCGTCACCGTCCAGCTCAGTCCCTACAGCCGGTTTCTCGGGCTCGACGTGGCCCTGATCGGCCTGCTGGGGTACCTGGTGATGCTGTGGCTCGCCCTGGTTTCGCTCCGGCCGCGGTTCGCAGCGGGCGGCTGGCCGGTCCGGTGGCTGGCGCTGCTCTCGGGAGGCGCCTTCCTGTTCTCGCTCTACCTGTGGTACATCGAGCTGTTCGTGATCCACGCCATCTGCCGCTGGTGCGTGGCGTCTTCGGTCTTCATCACGCTGGTGTTCGTGCTGGCCGTGCTCGAGGCGCGGCGGCCCCGCCAGGGAAGCGCCTGAGTGTCCCACCCGCCGGGGAAGGCGCCGACCGGCCGCGAGCTGGCGATCCTGAGCCTGACCGCGCTCGGGGTCGTCTACGGGGACATCGGCACCAGCCCGCTCTATGCGCTGAAGGAGTGCTTCGACGGGCCGTTCAGCGTGCCCCTGACCCCCGAAAACGTCCTGGGGGTCCTCTCGCTGGTCTTCTGGTCACTGAACTTCGTGGTGTCGTACAAGTACGTGGTCCACATGCTCCGGGCCGACAACCGGGGTGAGGGCGGCATCCTGGCGCTGATGGCTCTGGCCGGGAGCAAGGCGACCGGAAGGGGCGGGGCGGCACTCCTGGCCATCGGCCTCTTCGGTTCGGCGCTCCTGTACGGCGACGGGGTCATCACCCCTGCGATCTCGGTGCTGGGCGCCGTGGAGGGCCTCGCCCACGCCGAGCCGGGCCTCAAGCCATGGGTGATGTGGATCAGCATCGCGATCATCGTCGCCCTCTTCTCCATGCAGAAGCGGGGGACCACCGCGGTCGGGTCGATCTTCGGACCGGTCACCATGATCTGGTTCGTCTGCATCACCCTGCTGGGGCTGGGCGGGATCGCCGGGAACCCGGCGGTGCTCAAGGCGATGAGCCCCTGGCATGCGGTCGAGTTCTTCGGCCGGCACGGGATCGCCGGGCTGGTCGTCCTGGGCAGCGTGGTGCTGGTGGTGACCGGTGGTGAGGCGCTCTACGCGGACATGGGCCACTTCGGCAAGCGACCGATCCGGGTGGCCTGGTTCGGGATGGTGCTGCCGGCGCTGGTGCTCAACTACTTCGGCCAGGGCGCCCTGCTGCTGCGGGATCCGGCCGCGCTCGAGAACCCGTTCTACAGCCTGGTGCCCGACTGGGCGCTGTACCCGATGGTGCTGATCGCGACCGGGGCGGCGATCACCGCCTCGCAGGCGCTGATCTCGGGCGCGTTCTCGCTGACCCAGCAGGCGGTACAGCTCGGCTATTCCCCCCGGGTGACGATCATCCACACGTCGAAGAAGCAGCACGGCCAGATCTACATTCCCGAGGTGAACCAGGGGCTCGCGGTCGCCTGCGTGGCCCTGGTGCTCGGCTTCCAGAGCGCTGCAAACCTGGCCGGCGCCTACGGGGTCGCCGTGACCGGGACGATGACCGTGACCACGGTCATCTTCGCCTTCGTGGCCCGGACCCGGTGGGAGTGGCCCTGGTGGAAGGTCCTCCTGACGACGGCCCCGCTGCTGGCGGTTGACGTCGCCTTCGCCGGCGCGAACCTGCTCAAGATCACCCACGGAGGCTGGTTCCCGCTGGCGGTGGCCGGGCTGGTCTTCACGCTGATGAGCACCTGGAAGCGGGGGCGGGCGCTGGTGTCGCGGAAGCTGAGCGACGGCACGCTCCCGATCGGGCTCTTCCTGCAGGACCTCGAACGGCGCTCACCGCCCCGGGTCAGCGGCACCGCGGTGTTCATGACGTCGGACTCGTCCGGTGCGCCGCCGGTCCTGCTCCACCACCTCAAGCACAACAAGGTGCTGCACGACCGGGTGGTTCTGCTCACGATACAGACTCTCGAGATCCCCACCGTGGAGGACGACCAGAAGGTGGAGGTCCACTCGCTCGGCCAGGGATTCCACACCGTGATGGCGCGCTACGGGTTCATGGAGACCCCCGAGGTGCAGGAGATCCTCGACCTGATGAAGGCGCGGGGGCTGGAGCTTCGGACCGTGGAGACGTCGTTCTACCTGGGCCGGGAAACCGTGCTCGCCACCGGGAAGGAGAAGCTGGCCCGGTGGCGGAAGAAGCTCTTCATCGTCATGGCCCGGAACGCCCGGCCAGCCACGGCGTACTTCGGCCTCCCGGCCAACCGGGTGGTGGAGCTGGGGGCGCAGATCCAGCTGTGAGTCGAGCGTCGT
>DASWBQ010000120.1:0-2519 GCA_036390535.1 Gemmatimonadales bacterium
CAGGGTTCCAGCACTACGAGGTCTCCAACGCCGCACTGCCCGGGCGTCGTGCGGTGCACAACAGCGGGTACTGGGAGGGAAGGCCGTTCCTCGGGCTCGGGCCTTCGGCAGCCAGCGGGGCAGGGCGGTGGCGGTCGTGGAATCTCCGCGAATGGGAGGCGTGGCGCCGGGAATTGGCTGCCGGGCGGCCGGTGGTGGCCGGGGAGGAGTGGCTGACTGACCGGCAGGCGGCCATCGAGCATCAGTACCTGGGCCTTCGGACCGATGGCGGGCTGCCGGCCGCCGAAATCCCTCCGGGACAGGCCCGGTTGTGGACGGAGGCGGGATGGGCGACCGAGAGCGGAGACCGACTCCGCCTGACGGCGGAAGGGTGGCTCCGGCTCGATGCGTTGGTGGCCAGCCTCCCGGTGCCCTAAATTCCAGTCATGCGAGGAGTTGACGTACTGACCGACCGGGAGCTGAAGGTGCTCGAGGCGGTCGTCGAGACCTATATACGGACGGCGGAGCCGGCGGGGAGCCAGACCGTCGCCAGGCGCTACCCGCTCGGGCTGTCGCCGGCCTCGATTCGAAGCATCATGAGCGACCTCGAGGCAAAGGGGTACCTCTTCCACACCCACGCCTCGGGCGGCCGGATACCCACGGACCGGGCCTATCGGCTCTACGTCAACGATCTGATGCGGCCGGCGCCGGTCAGCGATCTGGAGCGGGAGGCGATTCGCCGGGAACTTGATGTGACCCGGAGCGCCATCGCCGAGATCCTCCGGCGCGCCGCCCAGGTCCTGGGCGTCCTGACGCAGGAACTCGGGGTGGCGGCCGCCCCGCAGTTCGACCAGGTGATCCTCGATCGCCTCGACCTGGTGCATATCGCCTCGGACCGGCTCCTGCTGGTGTTCCACCTCAGGAGCGGCGCCGTCCGCACCATCTTCGTGCAGATCCCCTCTCATGTAGCGCCCGCCACGGTGGAACACGTGGCTCGCATCCTCAACGAGCGCCTCGGCGGACTGACCCTTCGCGAGATCCGGGCGACCCTCGCCGAGCGGCTCCGGGACGCCGACGGCGGCCCGGCCGGCGGCGACCTGCTGAACATCTTCATCGCCGAAGGCGAGGGGCTGTTCGGCGTGGACGTCGAATCGGACGGGGTGGTGCTGGGCAGCGCGGAACTGCTGGCGGGCCAGCCCGAGTTCTCGAGCAATGAGCGGATTCGGGGTCTCCTTTCGCTGACCGAGCGGCGTGACCTGCTCCGGGAGGCGCTCCTGGCCCGGCATCAGTCCGGGCTCTCCATCACCATCGGGAGCGAGCACGCCGACCAGCGACTGACCGATTTCACCCTGGTGACGTCGTCCTATCGGATCGGGGACCTGACGGGGGTCATCGGCGTGATCGGTCCTACCCGAATGCCATACGACAAGATCATCGGACTGGTGCAGCACACCAGCCGTCTGGTAGAAGGGCTGATGACGTGAGGGATTTCTACGATGTGCTCGGCGTCCCGCGCGACGCCTCGGAGGATGAACTGAAGAAGGCCTACCGGCGGATGGCGATGCAGTACCACCCGGACCGGAACAAGGAACCGGAAGCCGAGGCCCAATTCAAGGAAGTCGCCGAGGCGTACGAGGTCCTCCGCGACCCGCAGAAGCGTGCCGCCTACGACCGCTACGGCCACGCGGGAGTGAGCGGGGCCGCGGGGTCGCAGGGGTTCTCGCACATCGATTTGTCCGAGGCGCTCAACATCTTCATGCGCGACTTCGGCGGCTTCGGCGGGTTCGAGTCGCTCTTCGGCGGTGGCCCCTCGCCCTCCGAGGCTCGCCGCGGGCAGGATGTTCGCGTCACCGTGAAGCTGACCCTGGCGGAAGTCGCGACCGGCGCCCGGCGGACCATCAAGCTGCGCACCCTGGTCCGCTGCGAGGCGTGCCACGGCTCCGGTGCGGCCGAGGGAACCCGCCCCGGCAACTGTGCCACCTGCGCGGGCAGCGGCGAAGTCCGCCGGGCCACGCGCAGCGTCTTCGGGCAGTTCGTGTCGGTGTCGCCCTGCCCGACCTGCGCCGGCGAGGGGGTGGTGATCCAGTCCCCGTGCGCCGTCTGCCGCGGCGAGGGCCGGGTCAAGGGCGACCGGTCCGTGACGGTGGAGGTGCCGCCCGGGGTCTCCAGCAACAACTACATCACCCTCCGCGGGCAGGGCGCGGCGGGCCCGCGCAACGGGCCGCACGGCGACCTCGTGGCCGTGCTGGAGGTGAAGGAGGACGAGACCTGGGAGCGGCACGGGGAAGACCTGATCCACGACCTGCCGGTCTCGTTCTCCCAGGCCGCGCTCGGCGTCAAGATCACGGTGCCTTCTCCCTGGGGAGAAGAGCCCCTCGAACTGCCGGCCGGCGTCCAATCCGGCCAGGTCCTCCGCATCAGGGGCAAGGGACTGCCGCGCCTCGGCCGCAGCGGCAACGGCGACCTGCACGTGCGAGTCCATGTCTGGACGCCCGAGTCGCTCACTGACGAGCAGCGCCGGCTCTTCAAGGAACTCTCCC
>DASWBQ010000121.1:0-1977 GCA_036390535.1 Gemmatimonadales bacterium
AAGCGACCGCGGTTGAGGACCACCCCGAGCGAGTCGGGTGGTCCGCCCGCGGCGCTGGTGACCGAATGGCGCGTGGTCACGATCCACGCCGTATCCCCGGCCACCCGCGCCACGAAGCCGGTCGCGCCCACCCGGCGGCCGTCCCCGAACTTGGCGAAGACCATTACCACGGCGGCGTCGTTGGCGCTCGTCACAGAGGCCGCATCGAACCGGGCGGCGCGCAGCAACGGGACGTTCCGGGCGATGGCGCCGGCCACCTGGGAATCGAAGCCGGCCAGGGTGGCCGCCTCGGGGGGCAGGTTGGCGATCTGCTCGCGGAGTGTCGCCGCATCGGCGTCGGCACTGTCGAGCGCGCGACGAAGTCCGGTGGCGCGGTCCGCCGCCAGGGCCAGGAGGCTTTGCACGCTGTCCACCTGAGACAGCAGCCGGTCGCGCTCGCGGGCCAGTGTTTCCCTCTCCCGGACCGTCGTCCAGGTGATCCATCCGGTGGCAGCCGCGATGATCGCCACCACGACCACGACGGCCAGGGCCAGCCGGCGCCGCAGCCGATCGGTCTGGCGGGCGACCTCCACGCGGATTCGGAAGTCGGTGCTCCCCGCCGGCATCTCCCGAGGCGCGCGCTCCGGGGCCTGCGGCGCCATGACGTCAACCGGGGGCGCCGGGGGCTGCGGGTGCTCTTCGACCTCCACGATGTCGAAGGTCAGTTCCGGCCCACGCGCGCCGAGCTGGATCCGGTCGCCCGGCTCGAGCCCGCGTTCGCCCCGGACCCGCTCGCCGTTCACCCAGGTACCGTTGGTGCTCCCCAGGTCACGGAGGACGTAGCCGCCCCCTTGCCGGAAAACGACGGCGTGTCGGGCCGAGACCTCGAGATCCCCGTCGGGATCGAAGGCCAGGTCCGACGAAGGATGCCGGCCCAGCGTGGCAAATTCCGAGGTGAGCCGGTGGCTGGTGCCAGCCCTGACGCCGCTCTGGATCGTGAGGATCGCGGTCGTGGCCCGACGGGGGCGACGGGAATCAGCCAAGAGCGAGGAAGATGGCGAGCAGGACCAGGATGACCCCGGCGACCAGCATCGCCATTCCGGCGGGGGCGCCCGTGCGAGGGCTGGGTACCGCCGGTGCGGCGGCCGGTGCCGGGACGGCAGCCGGCCGTTCCGACGTCACGACGTCGTCTTCGTCATCTTCGTCACCCGGCAGGACCGAATAGGCCGGCTCCGCGGCTTCTTCCGGCGCCGGCAGGGCCTCGCCGTCGAAGCGGGCCAGCACCACCGTGATATTGTCGGGACCGCCGCGGCTGTTGGCGAGGGCGACCAGGTCGGTTCCGAGGACCTCGAGGTCGGGGTGGGCCGCGGCCATGGTCGCGATCTCGTCCCGGCGCACCTGGTTCGAGAGGCCGTCCGAGCAGAGCACCAGGAGGTCGCCCCGGGACAGCGGCTGGTAGGTGAGTTCGACCTTGATCTTCGGGTCGGGGCCGAGTGCCTGGAGGATGATGTTGCGCCGGGCGCTGGTGGCGGCCTCCTCCTCGGACAGTTCGCCGGCGTCGACCAGGCGCTGGGTCAGCGACTGGTCCTTGGTGACCTGGACCGCCTGGCCCCCGCGGAGCAGGTAGGCACGGCTGTCTCCGACCTGGGCGAGGAACAGCGTCGCGCCGAGGATTCCCGCCACCGTCGCCGTCGTGCCCATCCCCCGGACCTCGGGGTGGTCCTTGGCGTAGCTGTGGATCTGCAGGTTGGCCAGGTCCACCGCTTCCCGGAGGCGCAGGATGAAGTGATCGGGCGAGTCCTCGGATTCCTTGCTCCAGGTGCCGGCCAGGTGGCCGTAGATCAGGTCCGCGGCCATCGCGCTGGCGAGTTCACCCGCGGCGGCGCCGCCCATGCCGTCGGCCACCACCAGCAGCAGCCCGCGGGGCCCGACCGGCACCGTGCGGACCTCCGAGTGGAGGCTCGACCGGCCCTCGGTCAGGTCCGCGATCAGGAACGC
>DASWBQ010000122.1:0-2006 GCA_036390535.1 Gemmatimonadales bacterium
GCCCGTCCCGTCGGTCTGCTGCCCGGCTGCCCGTCCGCCCGTCCGCCCGTCCGACATGATCCACTGGGCCGCCACCCGCCCCGCCGTCATCTGGGCCTTCGCCGTGGCGCTGATCATGGCGGGCGCCGTGGCGTTCACCAAACTGCCGCTCGCCACTCGCACCACGGTGGAGCTGCCCAAGCTCCGGATCGCCACCTCCTGGCCCGGCGCCTCCGCCGAGCTGATCGAGGCCTACATCACCTCCCCGGTGGAGGCGGCGATCCAGCCGGTGCGCGGGGTCCGCCGCACCTCGAGCGAGTCGGGCGACCGCGGCAGCCAGATCACCGTCGAGCTGGACCCTACCGCGGACGTCGGGCTCACCCGGCTCGCCATCCTGGAGCGGATCGAGCTGCTCCGGAGCGAGCTGCCGGTGGGGGTGGCGCCTCCGTCGGTGTCGAACTTCGTTCCCGAGGAGCTCGACGAGCGGCCGCTGCTCGAGTACACCGTCTCCGGGCCGTACACCCCGGGGACGCTGACGAAGATCCTCGACGAGGACATCCGCCCCCGGCTCGCCACCGTCGAGGGTGTCTCCGGGGTCGAGAGCTTCGGGATCGCCGAGACCGGCGTCTCGGTGATCTACGAGCCGGCGCGGCTCCGGCAGCTGGGCGTGCTCCCCGACGCCCTGGCGATGGCGGTGCGCGACGCCCGGCAGGTCCAGTCGCTCGGCATCGACCAGCGGGGCGCCCGCGAATTGCCGGTGGTGCTCCGCGACCAGCCGAAGGTGATTCAGGACCTGGCGCTGCTGCCGGTGCGCGGGCCGGGCGGGCGGGTCTTCCGGCTCGGCGAACTCGCCGAAGTCCGCCAGGAAGAGGACACCCGGGGGCGGTTCAACCGGTTCAACGGGCAGACGGCGGTGTCGCTGTCGGTGAGCCGGCTGGCGGGGTCGGATGCGATCCAGACGGCCGACCGGGTGAAGGGGGAGATCGCCCGGATGCGTTCGTCGCTCCCGCCCGGGCTGCGCTTCCATCTCGAGTGGGACGAGAGCAAGGAACTGGGAGAGGAACTTCACGAGCTGTTCATCCGCGGGTCGCTGGCCTTCCTGGCGGTGATGCTGGTGCTGGCGCTGACGCTCCGGAGCCTCAGGGCGGTGGCGCTGGTGATGGGCAGCGCCGCGGTGGCGATCGCGGGGACGGCGCTGTCGCTCTACCTGCTCGAGATCCCCGCCAACCTCCTCACCCTGGCGGGGTTGGGGATGGGCATCGGGGTGCTGGTGCAGAACGGGCTGATAGTGGTGGAGCGGCTCGCCGGCGTCACCGACACCTCCGAGGCACGCGCCGCGGCGGGCCGGCGGATTCTCCCGGCGGTGGCGGGCTCCACGCTCACCACGGCGGTGGTGCTGTTCCCGTTCCTCTACCTGCAGGGCAACGCGCGCGCGGCATTCGTGCCGTTCGCGGCGGCCTTCGCGCTCGGGCTCGGCTGGTCGGTGGTGGCGTCGGTGATCATGATCCCGGCGGTGGGCGCGGGTCACGGGCTCCGGCAGGGGCACTGGCCCCGCCTGGCGCGCTTCTACGACCGGACGCTGATCGGGATTCTCCGGTGGCGGTGGGCCGTGATCGTGGTGACGGTGGCGGGCATCGGCGTGGTCGGCTGGGGCTTCGCGACCCGGGTGGAGCGGCTCAGCTTCGGGGCGCCGAGCGGCGAACGGACCACGATCACGGTGGGAATCGGGTTCCCTCGAGGGTCGGACCCCGAGAGCCTCGACCGCGGCATCCGCGAGTTCGAGTCGATCGCGGTGGGCCGCGAGGGGGTGGAGCAGGTGCGGGCCCAGGGCTTCGGCGGCTTCGCGCGGATGACGGTGCTGTTCACCAAGGAGGCCGCGCTCACGCCGATTCCCGCGATCATGCAGGACGAGCTGACCCAGCGGGCGGTGCTGGTGGGCGGGGCCCAGACCTCGGTGATCGGCCGGGGGCAGGGGTTCGCCTCGGGCGGCGGCGGCGGGTCGGTGGCGTTCCGGATCAAGCTGCTGG
>DASWBQ010000123.1:0-13516 GCA_036390535.1 Gemmatimonadales bacterium
GAGGCCGACGGGGTCGAAGTCCTTCCCGTAGAGCCGGTTCCGCAGTTCGGTGCCGAGGAAGACCACCCGCCGCTTCAGGAGGACGTCCTGCTCGTTGATGAACCGGCCGCCGTCGGCCGCGAACATCTGCCGCATCTCCTCGTGGTCGGGGCCGGCACCCTCGGTGTACGCGTTGGTGCGGGTGCGGTCCACCTGGAAGGAAACGCCATACCTTCCGTAGGACGGCGCGCCCCGGTCGAGTTCGGGAATGGAGCGCCGCAGCAGCTCCAGGTCCTCCTCGACAAGGAAGATCCGCCGGCCCTGGGGCAGGCCCTGCCAGGCCTTGCTGGTCTCCCCGCCGCCGACCATGAGGATCCGGTCGCCGGCGGCGAGCAGGCCTCCCGTCACCGCCCGCTTGAGGCCCTCGCCGAAGGCCAGGAGGAGGACCACGGAGAGGGTTCCCCACGCCACCGCGAAGAAGGTGAGCAGCGCCCGGGTGCGCTGGGCCTGGAGGTCGCCGAGGAATTCCCCGAGCAGGATCTTCCACATGGTCAGGCCGATCGGCGGCAGGGCGGCAGGACGGCAGGACGGCAGCGCATCATCCGCGGATCGCCTCCGCCGGATCGATGCGGGCCGCCGCGCGGGCCGGCAGGAGGCCGGCGGCGAAGGCGATCGCGGTCAGCAGACCCAGGGTGGCCAGCATGACCGTCGGAGAGATGGTGGGGGCGCCGACGAACTCCTGGATGGGGAGATTCCCGAGGCCGGCGACCAGGCCGACCGAGAGCACCGCCCCGACGGCCGCCCCCATCCCCACGATCAGGCAGGTCTCCACGAAGAACTGGCGCATGATCTCATGGCGGGTGGCGCCAACCGCGCGGCGGATGCCGATTTCCCGGGTCCGTTCCCGCACCACCACGTACATGATGTTGGCGACACCGATCCCGCCCACCAGCAACGTGAAGCTGCCGACGATGGCGAAGAAGATGTTGAACGCCAGGAACATGTAGCCGAACCGGGTTTCCCACTCGCTGGTGTCCCAGAAGCTGAGGGCGTCCTTGTCGTCCGGGTTGAACTGGTATTTCCGGCCCAGGGTCTCGTAGACGCTCCGCTCGGCCACCTTGGTCACCTCGGGGGCCCGGGTCCGGTAGACGAGATTGTTGAGGTACTTCTGGCCGAAGAGAGCCCGGTGGGTCGTCACCGGGATGAAGATCCGGTCCTTGTCCCGCGACTGGTACGACGAGTTCTGCAGCTTGGGCTGCATCACCCCGATGACGGTGAACGGGGTGTCACCCAGATAGATGGTCTGCCCGACCGGCGACACCTCGCCGAAGAGGAGTTCCGCGACCCCGTCGCCGATGAAGACCACCCGGCGCCGGTCAGCGACATCCTGGTCATTGATGAAGCGGCCCCCGGCCTGCGGAATGATGTTCCGGAGATCGGCATAGGCCGGGGCGATGCCCGTCGTGGTCGGCGTGGTGGCCTTGACCCCGCGCCGGACCCGGGCCGCGCGGGTGGTGTACTCCGGGCTCAGCTGCTCGACGTCGGACACCGTACGGAGGATCAGGGAGGCGTCCTCCTCGGTGAGACGGATGGGCCGCCCGTCGGGGAAGCCGGCGAAGGGCTTGGTGGTCCGGCCGCCGAAGAGGATCACGATCCGGTCGCCGAGGCCGTGGAACCGCTTCCGGGTCTGGGCCTCGAGGCCGACGCCGAAGGCGAGGAGCACCACCACCGAGACGGTGCCCCAGGCGATGCCCAGCACCGTGAGGGTGGTGCGGAGCTTCTGCGCTCTCAGGTCGGCGAGGAAGCCGGAAAGCATGGCGGCTAGACGGCAGGGCGGCAGGGCGGCAGCATCACTTGATCTCGCGCGGGGGCTTCTCGAGGAGGGAGTCGCCTTCCTTCACCCCGTCGAGGACCTCGATGCTGATGGCGTCGGAGAGGCCGGTGCGGATGACCCGCTCGGCGCTCTGGCCCGGCCCGGTGCGGACGGTGACGAAGGCGGAATCGCCCCTTCGGGTGATCAGCCGCTCGGGAATGACCAGGACATTGTCGCGGCGGTCGACGATCACCTCGGCGTTGGCGGAGTAGCCGGCCCGGAGGGTGGTGCCTTTCGCCTCGACCAGGGAGATCTCGATCGGAAAGACGGTGGCCTGGTCCTGCTTCTTCCCCTTGAGCCAGATCTTGTCGAGCCTGCCGGTCACCTCGGCACCGGGCAGCGCGCCGATCCGGATGGTGACGGGCATGCCTTCGCGAAGCCTGCCGACGTCGATCTCGTCCACGGTCCCCCGGAACACCAGGTCCTTCATGGCCGCCATCCGCATCAGGACGGTGCCTTCCTGGTAGGGGGTGAGCGGCACCACCGGGTCGCCGATCTCGACGCTCTTCTCGAGGATGAAGCCGTCGATCGGCGAGCGGACCACCGTCTCAACGCGGGCGCCACCGGACTCGAGCCGGCCGCCTTCCTGCAGCGCGAGCCGCTCCTGGGCCAGGCTCAGCTGGGTCTGCGCTTCATCGACCCGGCGTTCGGCCGTTTCGAAGTCGGCCTGGGCCAGGAGCTTCCGGTCGCGGAGTTCCTTCTGCCGCTCGAATTCGCGCCGGACGTTGTCGAGCTCGATCTGGCGGAGCTCGATGGCCCGGCGCAGCTCGATCAGCTCGAGGGGGGTGGAATTCGGCGCGATCTCGAGCAGCGGGGCGCCCTTCTTCACGAAGTCGCCGACATCGGCGAACTGGCGGCGGACCGTCCCGGCCAGGATCGACTTGACTCCGACTTCCACCCGGGGCTCGATGGTTCCGACGGCCAGGGCCTTGTCCACCAGGGCGCCCCGGACCACGGCAATGGCCGGGGGACCTTCATCCTTGCCAGACCCCCGGGCCCGGGAGACGGCAAAGGCGGCCAGAGCGGCCACCGGAATGAGGATTCCGGCCGCGATCTTGGCTCCACGGCGCATGGGCAGGCTCCCGGTTAGGCGATGCTGGACCTACGGTCCGGCCGGCCGGAGAGTTTCAGAAGGAAACAGGCACATCATGGGATTCTCAAAAATTCTTCATGATTCGCCGGTCATTATTGGACGTCCAGAGCACCATGCCCGGTCAGCTCCCCTACCGCCCGGACTTCTGAGCGAGACTCTCATGACGCGCACCAAGCGCACCCTGGCCGCCGCCGCGATCCTGCTTTCCCTGGCCGCCGCCCCACTGCAGGGGCAGGTCCTGATCGGGTACATCTTCAGCGAACTGCTGACGACCCCGACGTTCAACGTGGGGTTCGAGCTCGGGATGAACTTCGCCTCGCTCGACGGCCTCGAGGGTGCCGAGCGGACCAGCAAGACCGTGTTCGGGATCTTCACCGACTGGCGGTTTTCGGAGCACTTCCACCTCGGCAGCGGGATCCTGCCGATCGCGGCACGGGGCGCGGACGGGATGGTGCCGGTCCCCACCGGCGATCCGGCGATCGACGGGCAGACCGCCAACGGCGTCATGAACCGCAACCTGGGAATGGTCGAGATACCGCTGGTGCTCAAGTGGGCGCCGAAACGGGAATCGGGGTTCCGGATCGGGGCCGGGCCCTCGCTGGGCATCATCACCGGGGCGAGCGACCGGTACGAAGCGACGACGGCGGCAGGGACGCCCTACGTGCTGGAGCGGGACATCAAGGACCAGTTGCCCGGCATGGACTTTGGCTTGTCGTTCGACGTGGAGTGGCGGTTCCCGATGTTCTCGGTGGCGGCGAGGTACACCCACGGGCTGACCGACATCGGGCACACCGGCGCGACCGAGGCGGTGTACAGCCGGACGCTGACCGGGACGGGGCGGATCTATCTGGGCAAGGGCAAGAAGGCCGCGGCAGATACGACTCGGCAGGAATAGCTCGGCAGGTACAAGTCGGCAGGGCGGCAGGGCGGCAGGGCGGCAGAACAACAGCGGGACGATTGAGAGCGGGAATCCCGCCGCCTTTCGTCCCGCTGTTGCTCGTCCCGCCGTCCCGCTACCTCCGGCGTCCTCCCCCACCCCGCGGTGCCGCCCGGGCCGCGCCCGACTGGCGGGCGCGCATGTCACGGGTGAGGGATGAGGGGGCCCGGCTCCCTCCCGCCTTGTCCCAGCCCGACGCTCCCCGTGACTCCCACCCGCCACCCGAGTTCCGGAAGACGTCGCCGTTGGGTGCGGCGTAGACGTTGTTCGGCATCTGGCTGGGCCGGGCACCACCGACCCCGGCGCCGGGCCGCGTGGCGGGCTGCGCCGAGACCCGGCCGGCGTTGGAGCCGCGGAGGTACATGTTGTTGCTCGCGTACGGGGTCGGCCGCGGCCGAGTCCCAACACCCGGGCCGCCGGGGCGACCCGGGTAGCCGCCGCCGTAGAAGGGGGGCCGGTATCCGTAGGGCGGGTAGAACCCGCCGTAGGAGGGAGGCCAGGGGTGGAATCCGATCCCGATCGAGAGGAACCCCATGCTCCAGCTGAAGCCAACGCCCCAGCCCGCGTAGGGGCTGTAGCTGAACGCCATCCCGTAGGTGACCGGGTGCGGGTAGTAGACGGGGCCGAGCGGCGGATAGTACCAGCCGGTGCCGTAGACGGGCACGCCGTACCACGGATAGGAGCCGACGTACCCCGGGTAGTACCCGACGTAGACCACGTCGGGGGTCGAGCCGAAGATCTCGACGTCGGTGACGTTGTAGACGGGGGCGCTCGGCGGAATCCGCTGGATCGCCTCGCGGGGAATCGAGTCGGCCACAGCCCACGGCCCTTTCGCATCGGCCGCCACGAACCAGACCGCCTGGTCCACCGCGTAGTACAGCCCGTCGATCCGGAGCACCGGCGTCGGCGTGTTGATGGCGTGTTCCACCTGCGTTCCCTCGATCGGCTTGAACCGGGGCACGCCATCGTACTGCACCTCGAGGCGGGCCTCGCTCCGCTTGATGGCAGCGGTCTGCGGCACCGCCATGTCGAGCAGGGCATCCTCAGCCTCCTGAGTGCCCGCCACCGAGACGCGGACGCGGCCCAGGTCGGATTCCGCCGGAATGTCCTTGAATGCCAGGGGCAGGCTGTCGGGCCGCACGAACGTCCAGGGGCCGGTGGTGTCCGCGCTCCGGAACCAGCGCCCCGACAGGAGGAGGTAATTGTCCTGCGACGCGACCTCCCGAATCCAGACCGCCTCGGCGTTCTTCACGTAGAGCAGCTTGCCGCCCACCACCGGGGTCCATTGGGGCGGGCCATCGGAGGCGATCAGCTCGGTGGGCTCGGTGGCGACGATGATCCGCGGCGGCAGCTTCGGCGCCGGGGCCGAGGAGGTGTCGCGCGGCATGATCTCGGTGATCTCCCGGGGCGGCCTCCCCGGAACCCACGGGCCTTGGGGATCGGTGGCCGAATACCAGTACTTCCCGCCATTCAGCCACCATGCCCCGTTCTTGTCGCGCACCACGGCAAAGGGGGTATTCACGATCCGCTGGTAGCCGTAGTCGTCGAGGGCGCGCGCCTGCGGGGGCCCATCGAACAGAAGCAGGATGGAGCGCTCCGCGGAGAACACGATCTTCGGCGGGTCGTTCCTGAGGCCTTCCGCGCTCCGGCGTTCCCGCTCAGCGGTGGCGAGGCTGGCACTGAACCGCTCCAGGGCCATGGTCATCCCCGCCTCGGGGAAGTCGGCATTGACGATCTCGGCGAAACGGCGGGTCAACTCCGGCGTGGACTCGGGGAACCGGGAGTTGGCGACCCGGATGTCCCGGATGTTGACCGTCCCGGCCTCGTGGTCCGTGTCCACGTTGGCGGTGAACCAGACCGCGCCGAAGACCGGGTCTTTCCGGGTCACCAGCTTGATGGACATGGCCGACCGGGCCGTCACCTGGATGCCAACGAACTTCTCGATCTGGGGCTGGAAGATGGTGATGACCGAACTGTCCTTGGTGCGGATCTCCCGGGGCCAGTAGTCGGAAGGCACCGCCGTCTGGGCCGGGAGTGGGGCCGGGAGGGCGAGCGCGGCGAGGACTGCGAGATGGTGAAGGCGCATGGGGCTCAGGGAAAAGGCCGGGCGGAAAGGTAATGGGAGATGGCGGGCGCGACGATGCACCGGAGGCCAAGGAGACCTCTCGCCATCCGGCGCCACGTCCTGGGGAATAGACCGTCAGAGAGTGCCATCCTGTGCCATGGCGCGGCCGAAGGAAGGCATCCGACCCGGCCGTCTCAAACCCACAGGCCCGGAGGGGGGTGGACCAGTTGCGGGAACCTTCTCGCCGGGAGTACTCTCAGCCCGGCCGGCCCCCTGGGCGCCGCAGCTGAGCGCTCGTCGTTATACGGCCCGACATCATTTCACCCGAGCTCACATTGAGCACGCCCCTTGATCAGTTCCTTCCTCGATTTGATGTGCGGGAACGCCATACCACGGTGGTCCACGCCCCAGCTGACACCGTCTTCGCCACCGCTGAGACGTTTGACCTCCAATCCCTTCTGTTGATTCGGAGCATCATCCGCCTCCGACAGCTCTTCCTCGGCTCCACCCCTGTAATCCGCAAGCCGCGGGCTTTTCTGCAAGAAGCCCTGGAAATGGGTTGGGGTCTTCTTGCCCAGAAGCCTGGTCGACTCTTCATTGCGGGAGCCCACTGCCAACCGTGGTTAGCTGACGTCACCTTTACCCCTATTCCGGCTCGCGAATTCTCGAGCCACCTCGAGCCAAACTGCGTCAAGATCGCCTGGACTCTGGAAATCGAACCCCAGAGCCCTGCCACGGCCCGTCTGGCAACCGAAACCCGTGCTCTCGCAACGGATGACGCAGCACGTCGGCAGTTTCGACGCTACTGGCGGTGGGCCCGGTTTGGCATTGTGGCCATACGCTGGTTCATGCTACCCGCCATTCGCCGGCAGGCCGAGCGGACCTGGAAGCACCGAAGGGCAGCACAAGATCACCGGGACTCGAGGCGGGCCGTATAACCCGCGCCTGGAGCTGAAGGAACCGCAGACGGTGCTCAAGTGCTATCCGCGCCCGGACGAGGTCACGATGCGGGCCGCGTTGGCGAATCGGCGGCACCGTCTTTCGGCCGCCCCATCGACACACCAATCGACCCACCGGTGGCTTTTCGGGGGCCAAAGCGAAACCGCGCCGTCAGGGTAACTGCCGGCGCGGTCTGAAGCTGCTCTGAATGGGCCTGGGTAGAGTTGAACTACCGACCTCACGCTTATCAGGCGTGCGCTCTAACCACCTGAGCTACAGGCCCCTCAACAACTTAGCGTATCTAAACCACACTACTACTGCCCTGATCCGCACCCGTCGGTGAGGGGGCCGGCAAGCCCGCTGGCGGCGCGCCCTTACCCCCCGGGGTCCCGGTTCCGAGCGACGGTGAAGATACTAACGGGGTGCCCGTCGGCCAATGTCTGGCGTCGATGGGCGTTCCCAGGGGCCAGAGCCGCGTCAGGGAGCCACTGGCCGTGGTACCGCCGCGTCCGGCGCCTCGGGGCAGGCGAGCTGCCGCATCCCGGCTTCCTGGGCGCGAACTGTTTGGGTTGCCCGCCCCCGGGCGAGGTTCCACTGGGTCCAGCTCTGGGCTATCCGCTCGGCGCGTTCCCCAGTCCATCGATCGAGCAGGATCCGCGCGGCGGCACACCGCTCGCCCGAGACAGCCGGGTCGCCGGCGTTCCCCGGCGCCGTCAAGGCGGCCACCAGCGCCGGGACCGCATCACCACCCAGCGAGGCGACGTATCGCGGATCCGCACCGGCCGTCCCGTCCGCCCGGGCCTCACCACGGGCCAGGTTGGCCCGAGCCACCAGCGCGTCGGGGTTCAGCACGTTGAGCGTGAACAGGACGGCGAACCCGCTGACCACCAGTCCGGTGGCGAAGGTCCGCGGACGGGAACGGAGCACGGTCAGCACCAGCCACACGAAGACCACCGCGAGCCAGATCATGAACGCCGAGGCGTACAGCCGGTCGGCCGAGATCCCGTAGTACCGGACATACAAAGCCATGCGCGCGCCGGCCGAGACCAGGATGGCGCCGAGCAGCATCACCAGCAAGGCGGCCAGCCCCCGATAGAGACGGAGCGTCCGGACGTCCGACGCCGGAATGAGGGCCTGCGCGCCGAGCAGCAGCGGGAGCAGCAGGGCGGCCACGCCGGTCAACTCGAAGAAGCCGCGCCTCGCGTACTCGGCGTAGCTGAGGCCGGTCGTCCTGAGCACCAGCGCCTCGCCGCCGAACAGCCACCCGATCTGCACGATCACGAACGCCGCGAACAGCAGGTTCAGGGCGCCCAGCGCCACCGTCACGTCCGTGGGGCCGAGGGTGAGCGGGAGCGGGGTAGCGGACGTGGCGGCGGCGTCGGGGCGTGCCAGGAGGGCGCGCCTGAGCCAGCCCGCCACCACCCACGCGAAGAAGCCGGCGATGACGACGTGCGAGAGCACCACCTCGAGGTCCACGTCCAGGAAGGCGAAGAACGACCCGAACACCGGGTCCGCGCTGGTGAGCAAAAGCGTGAAGACGAGGAGGATGGGTGCCGCGATCGCCAGCGCCCTGCCGATTCGCCTGAGGCGCCCGTCGCCGGACGGGTGAAACGCGGTGTGGAGTTCGGCGTCCCGGAGCACGAGCGGGACCACTCCCGTGGCGACCTCGAGGCCGGTGCCGAACGCGGCCCGGATCAGGTCGCGGATGCGGGCCAGGGCAAGACCGGGCACCGGAATCGCGTCGAGGCTCATGGCGAGCAGCACCAGCGCGCCGAGCATCGCCAGCACGTCGAAGAACCGGAGCATCTCGGCGTCGCGCCAGGAGAGACCGGCGGCAAAGAGCACCGCGACGGCGAGCCAGACGAGGCTCTCGAGCGGCAGCGGGCGCCGGTGCCGCCGGACGAGTGCGATGGTCATGGCGGCGAAGACGGTCATCCAGACCAGGAGCCCCAGCCCCCACGGTGCATTCCGGAGCAGCGGGTCGGCGAGGATGCCGAGCAGTGCGGCACCCAGCAGGGCGCGCCGCGCGCCGAGGGCGCGTGGGGACGGTACGGCGGACCCGGGCTCGGCGGCCGGGCCGTTGGATGCGGCGAAGCCGGTCGTCAGGTCGGGATGGAGGTGACGCATGGAGCCTCGGCGCTGGGTGTGTCAAGTACTTTACACTGCAAAGCAGAATCCCGCAAGGGACGGAGCCGCCAGCCATCGGACGGCGTCCCGTGGTCCTTTCCCAACGCAGGTTGAAAGAAACGGGCGCCGGGCGGCCGGGATCGGGCCGCCCAGGGAGAGACGGTCTGGACTACTCCTCGTCGTCGAGGTCGAGGTCTTCGGGAAGCTCGTCTTCGAAGCCGAAGTCCTCGTCCTCCGAGAACTCCTCCTCCTCCTCCGAGAGCTCCTCCTCCTCGTCGTCCTCGTCGTCGAAGCTGAAGCCGTCGTCTTCGAACTCGTCCTCGTCCTCGTCAAACCGACGACGCAGCTCGATCTGTTCCAACGACGCCATCCAGGCCGACATTCGTTCCTCCCAGAAGAAGGGAACCTCCGTCATCACCGGGCGGCCTGACAGGCCGCCCCTACAACAACGCCCCCGCAGCACCGGCCCCAGCAACCACCGCCCCCGCACCCCGCCCCCGCAACAACCGCCAACGTAAAACGGTCAGGACGCGTCCGCCATCCGGGCGGCTGCCCGGGCCATCCGGCGGCGCTCGACCGCGGCCAGCTCCCGCTTGCGGAGCCGGATGTTCTTGGGCGTCACCTCGATCAGCTCGTCCTCCTCGATGTACTCCAGGCCGTACTCGAGGGTGATGTCCCGCGGCGGTTCGAGCTGGACGTTCTCGTCGCTCGCGGTGGTCCGCATGTTGGTGAGCTTCTTTTCCTTCCCGACGTTGACGTCCATGTCGCCGGGCCGGGAGTTCTCCCCCACGATCATCCCCTCGTAGACCTCCTCGCCGGGGGAGACGAACATCTGGCCCCGCTCCTGGAGGTTGCCGAGGGCGAAGGCCACCACGGTGGCCTCGCGGTCGGCCACCAGCACCCCGCGCTTCCGGCCGGTCAGGGGGCCGGCCCAGCCGGCGTAGTCGAGGAACCGATGGTGCATGATGCCGGTCCCGCGGGTGTCCGTCAGGAACTCCGACCGGTAGCCGAAGAGGCCGCGCGCCGGGATCTTGAAGGTCAGCCGCACCGTCCCCTGCCCCGGGTTCCGCATCTCGGTCATCTCGGCGCGCCGCGGCCCGAGCTTCTCCATGACGACGCCCATGCACTCCTCGGGAACGTCGATCATCAGCTCCTCATACGGCTCGAGCCGCTCGCCGCCGGGGCCCTCGCGAGTGATGACCCGGGGGCGCGAGACCTGGAACTCGAAGCCCTCGCGCCGCATCGTCTCCATCAGGATCGACAGGTGGAGCTCGCCGCGTCCGCTCACCGCGTGGGTGTCGGGCGAGTCGGTCGGCTCCACCTTGAGCGCGACGTTCCGCTCCAGCTCCTTGAAGAGCCGGTCGCGGACCTGGCGGCTGGTGACGAACTTGCCCTCCCGGCCGGCGAACGGGGAGTTGTTGACGATGAAGTCGACCGAGATGGTGGGCTCCTCGACCGCGATCCCCTCGAGGCGTTCCGGCACCGCCGGGTCGGTGAGGGTCTTGCCGATCTCGATCCCGTCGAAGCCCGAGACCACCACGATGTCCCCGGCCGACGCCTCCTGCACCTCGACCCGGTGGAGCCCGTCGAAGGTGAAGAGCTTGGTGATCCGGCTCCGCTCGACCGCCTCCGCCTCCGGCACCATGCCGGGCTCGCCGAGAGGCAGCAGCGCCACCTGGTCGCCGACCCGCACCCGGCCCCGCTCGATCCGCCCGATGCCGAGCCGCCCGACGTAGCTCGAGTAGTCGAGGGTCGAGATCAGCATCTGGAACGGGCCGTTCGGATCGCCGGTGGGCGCGGGGACGTAGTCCACGATCGACTGGAACAGCGGCACCAGGTCGGTGCCGGGCTGGTCGAGCTCGGCGGTCGCCGTGCCGGCGCGGCTGGAGGTGTAGAAGAAGGGGGCGTCGAGCTGGTCGTGGCTGGCCTCGAGGTCGATGAACAGCCCGAGGACCTCGTCGTGCACCCGCATCGGCTCGGCGTCGGCGCGATCGATCTTGTTGATCGCGACGATCGGCCGGAGGCCCAGGGCGAGCGCCTTCCGGGTGACGAACCGCGTCTGGGGCATCGGCCCTTCGGCGGCGTCCACCAGGATGAGCACGCCGTCCACCATCCGCAGGATCCGCTCGACCTCGCCGCCGAAGTCGGCGTGCCCCGGGGTGTCCACGATGTTGATCTTGGTCCCGTGCCAGGTGACGGCAGTGTTCTTGGCGAGGATGGTGATCCCCCGCTCCTTCTCGAGCGGGTTGGAGTCCATCACCCGCTCCTCCACCTGCTGGTTGGCGCGGAAGGCGCCCGCCTGGCGGAGCATCTTGTCGACCAGGGTCGTCTTGCCGTGGTCGACATGCGCGATGATGGCGATGTTGCGGATCAAAGTCGTGAGTCGAGCGTCGTAAGTCGTGAGAGGACCGGGCTTCCGGGGCCATATATAGATGGCGGAAGGGGGGACCGCAAGGCGGCGGGCGCAGGACGGCAAGGCGGCAAGTCGGCGGGTCGGCAGTCGGCAGCCGAGTTAATCCAACCAACTCCTGCCGCCATGCCGTCCTGCCGCCATGCCGCCTACCTTTCCCACCATGGACCCCGCCGCCGGCGACCCGACCGGACTCCGCCTCTTTGCCCTGATCGGGCTGGTGGTCGCCAACGCCTTCTTCGTGGCCGCCGAGTTCGGCCTGGTGGGGGCGCGGAAGACCCGGCTGGAGGAGATGGCCAAGGGAGGAGACCGGTCGGCGGCGCTCGCCCGCCGGATGATCGGCTCCCTCGACCGGTACATCTCCGCCACCCAGCTGGGGATCACGCTGTGCGGGCTGGCGCTGGGCTGGATCGGGGAGCCGGCGCTGGCCGGGCTGATCGAGGCGGGGCTGGCGGGCGTCCTTCCCCCGGAGATCCTCGGCGTCAGCCAGTCGACCATCGGCACGATCATCGCCTTCGCGCTGATCACCTACACCGTCATCATCGCCGGCGAACTGCTGCCGAAGGCCATCGCCCTGCTCAACCCCGAGGGGGTGAGCCGGTGGGTGGCGGGGCCCCTGATGGTCTTCGCCTGGATCGCGGCGGCGCCGATCTACGTCCTCAATCACTCCGCCAGCCGGCTGATGAAGCTGCTCCGGATCCGGGCGCCGTCGCACTACGAGCGGCTCCACTCCCCCGAAGAGATCCGGATGCTGGTGGAACAGAGCGAGGAGGGCGGCCGGCTGACGCAGGAGGACGCCAGGCTGCTCGAAGGCGTCTTCGAGTTCAGCGAGAAGAACGCCGAGGACGTGATGACGCCGCGGACCGGGATGGTGGCGTTCGAGGCCGGGGACACGGTCGAGGCGGCCGCCGACGTGGTGGCCCGGGCCGGCCGGTCACGCTACCCGGTGTACCAGGAGTCGCTCGACGAGATCGTCGGGGTGGTGCACGCCAAGGACCTGCTGGCGGCGCTCCGCCACCAGCCCGGCTCGTCGGTGCGGGGCATCATGCGCCCGCCGCTGTTCGTGCCGGGGACGCGCGAGGTGGAGGACGTGCTCGCCGACATGAAGCGGCTGAAGGTGCACCTCGCGGTGGTGCTCGACGAGTACGGCGGCACCGCCGGGCTGGTGACGATGGAGGACCTGCTGGAGGAGATCGTCGGTCCGATCTACGACGAGCACGACGCCCCGACCGTCCCGCCCAAGGAGGCCGCCGGCGCGCCGGTCCTCGACGGCAGCATGACGATCGGCGAATTCAACGAGGCCCACGCCGCGGCGCTCGACGACACCCACTACACCACCCTGGGCGGCTTCCTGTTCGGGCAGCTGGGCCGACTGCCCCGGGTCGGCGACCGGGTCACCGGAGGCGAGCGGACTTTCGAGATCGTCGAAATGGAGGGGCGTCGGGTGAAGAGCGTGCGGCTGGTGTAGGGGCGGCAGGGCGGGTGGTCGGCAGGACGGCAGGGCGGCAAGGCGGCAGGCTCGCTGTATTGCCGCCCTGCCGTCCTGCCGACTAGCCGTCCTGCCGCCCTGCCGCCAACCGAACGGCCAGACGGAGCGCTTCGATCATCGAGCCGGGGTCGGCGCGTCCCTGCCCCGCGATGTCCAGCGCGGTGCCGTGATCGGGCGAGGTCCGCGGGAAGGGCAGGCCGAGGGTGACGTTCACCCCGCGGCCGAAGGCGGCGACCTTGATGGCGGTCATCCCCACGTCGTGATATGGCGCCAGGACGGCGTCGAACTCCCCGCGCATCGCCCGGACGAAGACGGTGTCGGCCGGGAACGGTCCCGCGGCGCCCAGCTGGGCCGCGGCAGGCCGCAGCACCCGGGCCTCCTCGTCGCCGAAGAGCCCCTGCTCGCCGGCGTGCGGGTTGACGGCACAGAGCGCCAGCCGGGGCTCGGCGATCCCGAACCAGTTCCGCAGGGCGATGTCAGTGACCCGGCCCACCCGGACGATCCGGTCGACGGTGAGCAGCGCCGGGACGTCGCGGAGGGCGACGTGGGTGGTGACGAGGACGACCCGGAGAGTCGAGAGTCGAGAGTCGAGAGTCGTGGGGCC
>DASWBQ010000124.1:0-2999 GCA_036390535.1 Gemmatimonadales bacterium
CACTTCCCGCCGCTCCACGCGGCGCTGATCGCGCTGCTGCGGTCGCTCGAGGCCGCCGATTGGGACCGGCCCACGGTCGCCGGCGCCTGGCGAGTGCGTGACGTCGCCGCCCATCTCCTGGACATCGACCTTCGGAAGCTCGCGGCCCATCGGGACGGTCATCTCCTCGCGCCCGAGGGCCCGGTCGAAGGCTACCCGGACGTCCTGGCGCTGGTGCATCGACTGAACGCGGGCGGGGTGGAGTACGGGCGCCGGCTGAGCCCGACGCTCCTGACCGACCTGCTGGAGGTGACCGGCCGTTGGGTGAACACCTTCGTCGCGACGCTGGACCCCGGGGCGACGGCGCTCTTCGCGGTCGCCTGGGCGGGAGAGGCCCGCTCGGACAATCGGTTCGACACGGCACGGGATTACACCGAGCGGTGGCACCACCAGATGCAGATCCGCTCGGCGGTCGGGAGCCGCGGGAACCCCGCGGCACTGCTCGCGCCCCGGCTTGGAGCGCCGCTGTTCCACACGGCGGTGCGGGTCCTGCCACACGCTTACCGGACGGTCGACGCGCCCGAAGGAACTGCCGTGGTCCTGGTCGTGACCATGGAGCCGGCGCTGGCATGGACGCTCCGGTGTGACGCGGGCCGCTGGTCCCTTCATGAAGGGGAGGTGGCCGGGCCCGCGGCCCGGGTCGTGGCCCCGCCCGACGCGCTGTGGCGGCTGTTCTTCAACGCCCTGCCGGCCGCTCAGGCAGGCGCCTCGTTGTCCCTGAGCGGGCCGGGCGAGCTGCTCGGTCCCTTGCTGCAGGCACGCTCGGTCATGGTGTGAGCAGCGGTCAGGGGTCCTGGTGAGCACGCTGGCAGCCGAGCCGGTTTCCGGCATCGCGGAACTGGACGTCGAGACCCGGCGACGGACCATCCGCCGCGCCCTGGGGATCGGCCTCTGGGTCTGGCCCAGCTTCACCCTGCTCGACGCCTGGATGTGCTTCGTCGCCTATCCCGGCGCGCCCTTCGGCCTGTTTCTGGTCTATCGCCTCCTTGTCGAATTCGCGCTGTGGGTCGCCTATCAGGCCAGCCGCAACCCCGACCGGCCGCTCCGGCACATCGTCTGGGGCCAGAACCTGAGCTACAGCCTCGCCGCCCTTGGCGTGGCACTGATGGCCGTTCCCCTTGGCGGCATCCGCAGCCCCTACATGCACGGTCTCTCGGTGGTCGCGCTGGTCCGGGCCACCACCGTTCCCGAACCCTGGCGCCGTGCCCTCCCCGCCTATGCGGCGATCGCCCTCGCCTTCCCCCTGGTCATGGGCACCGGAGCCGTACTGTCGCCCGGCGCCCGGACGGACTGGCTGACGGCGGAAGCGCTCACCGTCTTCGTCAGCAACTACGTCTTCGTCGTGTCGTCTGCGCTGATCGGCCTGGTGACCGGGCACGTGATGTGGGCGGCCCAGGAGCAGGTGTTCCGTGCCCGCCGCCTCGGCCGCTATCGGCTGCAGGCACCCCTGGGCAAGGGCGCCATGGGCGAGGTGTGGCTTGCCTGGGATCTGTCGCTTCGCCGCAATGTCGCCCTCAAGCTCCTCCGCCAGGGAGGCAACGTCAGCAGCGGGTCGGTCAAGCGATTCGAGCGGGAGGCCCTCGCGGCCAGCCAGCTCCGGGGACCGCACACCGTCCAGATCTACGACTTCGGCGCCAGCGACGACGGCATCTATTACATCGCCATGGAGTACCTCACCGGCACCGACCTGCGGACCCTGGTCGCGGGGGCCGGCCCGCTGCCGCCGGCGCGCGCTGCCAGCTTCGTCATGCAGGCCTGCCTTTCGCTCGAGGAGGCGCACGCCGCGGGGATCATTCACCGCGACATCAAGCCCCACAACCTCTTCGTGACCCGGGTCGGAGAGAACCCGGACTTCATCAAGCTGCTCGATTTCGGGATCGTCCGGTTCCGCCCGCCCGGCGGCGGGGGCGATCAGCACCTGACGCAGACGGGGTTCCTGGCGGGGACGCCGGCCTACATGGCGCCGGAACTCTGGCGCGGGGCCCCGGCTGACGAGCGGAGCGACGTCTACGCCCTCGGCGTCACCCTCTACTACCTCCTCACCGGCCTCACCCCATTCGACGCCTCCTCGACCCGGGAGATGATGGTGGCGCACCTGGAGTGGACGCCCCGCCGTCCCTCCGAGTCCGGGGCCTCACCGGTGCCGGACCGGCTCGAGGAAGTGGTCCTCCGCTGCCTCGCGAAGCGGCCGGAGGACCGATATCCCTCGGTTCGGGCCCTTCACAGGGCCCTCGAAGTAGCCTGCGACCCCGCTGAATGGACCGTCGAGGACGCAAGAGCCTTCTGGGAGCGGAGCTGGCCTGCCGCCGGGTCGTCAGCGCCGGACGGCTGACTGAAAGTAGAAGTCGAGCATCGCGCCGAGCGGGGCGGCACTGCCACGAAGCCGGCTGCGAAGGGCCGCCCCTTCCCAGCAGTCCACCAGCAGGCTGGCCATCCGCCGGGGATCGGAGTCGGCCGGGAGGTCCCCTCGCCGCCGCGCTTCCTCCAGACAGACCGCGAGCCGCGTGGCGATCGCGGTGAAGCACGCTTCGATCTTCCGCCGGAACACGTCGCTCACCCCGGAGAGCTCCTGCCCCAGCCCGCCCAGCAGGCAGCCCATGTACCCCTCCTTCCGGTAGCTCTCCCGGGTCAGCTCGAAGAAGCGCCGCACCCGCTCCAGCGGCGGGCGGCTCTCGTCTCCGAGGCTGGCGTCCAGGCCGGCGTGCACCTGCCCCATGTACTGGTCGATGACCTGGAGAGCGAAGTCCTCCTTGTCCGCGAAGTGATGGTAGAACGACCCCTTGGGGGTGTCCGTCGCGGCCAGCAGGGCCTGGATGCCCAGGTCGTGGTACCCGTGTTCCAGCAGCATCGCCTGCCCGGCGTCGAGCAGGCGCTGCTTGGTCGCATGCGTCAACGCCACCTCAGCTCTTGACCTTCTCGATCATGTGGTCGATGACCCGGCTGTGCTCGCGCTGCGGACT
>DASWBQ010000125.1:0-4934 GCA_036390535.1 Gemmatimonadales bacterium
GCGCGGCAGGACGCGGGGCGGTGCCGCGCGCCGTCGACGGGCGCGGCACCGCCGGCCGCTGCCCGGTGGGGCGGTAGCCCGAGACGTTCCGGTTCTCGAGGGCGCGGCGCAGGGTGTCCGCCGTCGGCCACCGGTTTTCCGGGTCCTTCTCGAGGCACCGCGCCACCGCCAGCGAGAGATCCTCCGGGACATCGGCGCGGATCTCATGGATCACCGGCGCGGGCTCGGTGATCTGCTTCATCAGGATCCCCGCCACCGTCGGTGCGCTGAACGGCAGTTCCCCGGTCAGCATCTGGTAGGTGACCACGCCCAGGCTGTAGATGTCCGAGCGGCCGTCGATGCTCTTCTCCCCGGCCGCCTGCTCAGGACTCATGAACTGCGGGGTACCGATGGCGATCCCCGCGCCCGTCAGGGTGTGCCCGGTCGTACTGCTCACCGCCTTGGCGATGCCGAAGTCGGTGACCATCACCCGCCCGCGGGTCCCCTCGAGCAGGATGTTGTCCGGCTTGATGTCGCGGTGGATGACCGACACCGCGTGGGCGGCGGAGAGGGCGTCGGCCGTCTCCCGCATGATCCGGCGGGCCTCTTCTGGTGGCAGCTTGCCCCGCCGCTTGAGGCGCGACCCGAGCGACTCCCCTTCCACCAGGCCCATGATGAAGTAGACCAGACCGTTCCCGGTGCCGACATCGTGGATCGGGACGATATGAGGGTGCGACAGCCGCGCGGCCGTCTGCGCCTCGCGGGTGAACCGCTCCCGGATTTCCTTCTGGAAGGCCAGCTCCGGGGGGAGCACCTTGATGGCGACCCGACGTTGCAGCCGTTCGTCGCGGGCCCGGAAGACCACGCCCATCCCGCCCCGCCCGATCTCACCCTCGATCGTGTAGTCGTCCCCCAGGGCTTCCTTGAGGCGGACGGCCAGCGGCTTGTCCATGGGGTCAGTCATGTGCCTCGCGTCGCTGCGGCGGTGGCCCTGGGACGGGGCCAATGTTCCAAACGTGCAAATCTGCGCTAACCGGGGGTGATGGGCAACGTCCGGGGCCAGGCGTCCGCTGACTGTCAAATTGGCGGGACGGCCGGTCCGCGTTCCAGTCGCCGGTCCGGAACGGCCCATCCCTTCGTCGTGCAACTCCGCATTGTTTCAGAAGGTACAGCGGCATGGGCGGGCAATGGCATGACCAATGCCCTATGATGCATGATCACCTGCGCTCGTCCGTAGACACGTGCCGAGTCGGCATGGCGGCGGGCGGTGAGAATTGAAGGCCATGACCGAACGACTGACACTGCCGGTTCTCCCCCTGAGGGACGTGGTGCTATTCCCCGGGGTCACGACGCCGATCGGCGCGGGTCGCCCGGCGACCCTCCGTGCCATCGAGGCCGCCCTGGCCACGTCGGACAAGCTGGTCTTCGCGGTGTCCCAGCGCGAGAACATCGACGCGGTAACCCCGGAGACGCTCTTCACCATCGGGACCATCGCCCGGATCGGCCAGCTGCAGCGCGGCCTGGGCGGGATCCAGTTGCTCCTCCACGGGGAGCGCCGCGGCATCGCGATGCAGGTGTCGGAGCAGGAGGGGCACCTCCAGGCGATCGTCCGCGACGCCGAAGAGCTGCCGCCGCTCCATCCCGAGGACCCCGCCTTCGTGGCGTTGTTCCGTGAGGTGCGGACCCGCGCTCACGAGCTGGGCCAGAAATCGGGGCTCCCCGAGGAGGTCGTGAACCAGGTCTTGAGCGGGGTCAACGACCCCGGCCGCTTCGCCGACCTGGTGAGCGGCTACATCGACGTCACGCCCGCGCAGCGCCAGGCGCTGCTCGAGACCCTGTCGGTCGAGGAGCGGCTGCGTCGGGTGCTGGTACACGTCCAGCGCCAGATCTCGGTGATCGACGCCCAGGAGGAGATCAAGTCGCAGGTCCAGGAGGAGCTGGGCGAGCGGCAGCGAGAGATGTTCCTCCGGGAGCAGATGAAGCAGATCCGCCGCGAACTGGGCGAGGAGGACGAGGGGGACGAACTCGAGGAGCTGCGGCAGAAGATCGACGCCCTCGAACTGCCCGAAGCCGCCAAGAAGGAAGTCGACCGCGAGTTCGGCCGGCTCGCCCGGCTCAGCCGGGAGTCGATGGAGGCGCAGGTGGTCCGGAACTTCCTGGAGACGGTGATCGAGCTGCCTTGGAACGTGCGGACCGAGGACAAGCTCGACATCCCGACCGCCTCGACCATCCTCGACGAGGACCACTACGCCCTCGGCGACGTCAAGGACCGGGTGCTCGAGTTCCTAGCGGTGCGGCAGCTGAAAGAGGCAGAGGGGCGGAGGAGCGGAGAGGCGGAGGGTGCCGCCGGGGCGCCCGAGGCGAACGAGGCAGCATCCGCCCCTCCGCCCCTCCGCCCCTCGGCCATAGGCAACCCCGACGACAAGGCCAAGGGCCCCATCCTGCTCTTCGTCGGACCGCCGGGTGTTGGCAAGACCTCGGTGGCCAAGTCGATCGCCCGCGCCATGGGGCGGAAGTACGTCCGGATCTCGCTCGGCGGCGCGCGCGACGAGGCCGACATCCGGGGCCATCGGCGCACCTACGTCGGCGCCATGCCGGGGCGGATCATCCAGGGTCTGAAGCAGGCCGGCAGCAAGAACCCGGTATTCCTGCTCGACGAGGTGGACAAGCTGGGCGTCTCCTTCCAGGGAGACCCGGCGTCCGCCCTCCTCGAGGTGCTCGACCCCGCCCAGAACGACAGCTTCACCGATCACTACCTGGGCGTACCCTTCGACCTGAGCGAGGTGCTCTTCATCGCGACGGCGAACTACCTGCAGAACATCCCCGGCCCGCTGCTCGACCGGATGGAAGTGGTGGAGTTCACCGGCTACACCGAGAAGGAGAAGCTGGAGATCGCCCGGAAGTACCTGGTGCCGCGCCAGTTCGCCGAGAACGGCCTGGCGGTGGACCAGCTGCAGCTCGGCGACGATGCGCTGGCCGAGATCATCAGCGGCTACACCCGGGAGTCGGGCGTCCGGCAGCTCGAGCGGGAGATCGGGAAGCTCTGCCGCAAGGTGGCGCGGAAGATCGCGGCCCGTGAGGTCGAAACGCTGGCTGTCGACCGCGCCGGCGTGGACGACCTCCTCGGCCGGCCCCGGATCCATCCCGAGAAGAAGCTGGCCGACGACCAGGTCGGCGTGGCGACGGCGATGTACTACACCCCGGTCGGCGGTGACATCATGCTGATCGAGGCGAGCACCATGAAGGGGAAGGGCGAACTGGTGCTCACCGGCCAGCTGGGCGACGTGATGAAAGAGTCCGCCCGGGCGGCGCTCACCTATGCCAAGGCCCACGCGGCGGCCCTGCGCGTCCCGGAGGAGATGTTCGAGCGCGAGGTCCACATCCACGTGCCGGCGGGCGCGGTGCCCAAGGAAGGCCCGTCGGCCGGCATCACCATGGCCACCGCGCTGATTTCAGCGCTGTCCGGCCGGCCGGTGCGCCACGACATCGCCATGACCGGGGAGATCACGCTGCGCGGCCGGGTGCTTCCCATCGGCGGGCTCAAGGAGAAGATCCTCGGGGCGGTGCGCGCCGGGATCACCCGGATCGTGATTCCCAAGGACAACGAGCCGGACCTCGAGGACCTGCCGGCCGACGTGCTCCGCCGGATCGATGTCTTCCCGGTGCAGGAACTCGGCGAGGCTCTGGCGCTCACCCTCCGGGGCGCGAGCTATCGCGAGGGCCGGTTGCTGTTCGGGAACGAGGAACCGCGGGACGTGGTGCCGTTGACGAGGCACTACCCGCACTAGCCGTCGATCCCCTCCGTCGTCGGGGGGCGGGTGAAAGCGGCCTCGATGGTGTCGATGGCCTCGGCGATGCGACGTCCGTTCGCCTCTTCGGCGGGTGGGTCCTGCGCCAGCCACTGCTCGATTGTCCGGCAGAGGGCGCTCACGTCGCCGAAGCCATAGGCCCCTGCCGATCCGGCCAGACGGTGAAACAGGGTCAGCAGTGACGGACCCTCCGGCGTGAGCCCCCCCCGCCAGCGCTCAAGCGCCGACCGCATCTCGACCAGCCGATCGGGAGTCTCGGCGAGATACTCCCCCCGCAGCCGGGCGATGAGCTGCTCCAGCGGCTCGTTCACGCGGCCAGGCTGCGAATGCCCAGAATGGCTGCGGCCACCATGGCCGGCGCCGTACCCCAGTGCGCCGACACCCGGTCGCCTTCCATCAGTCCGATCAGCGCCGCGCGGCCGTCGATGGCCGCCAGGAGGGGCCGGCCAGGCCAACGGGTTCCCGGTGAGATGCTCTGCACTGGCGCCACCGTCTGGTCTGCCGGTCCATCCGCCGACAGCTCGAAGGAGACCGATCCGGCGATCGCCCGGCGAAGCGCCGGGGCCAGCTGCTGGTAGGCCTCCGCGGGGAGGCAAAGCAGCACCTCCGAGCGAGCCCGGGCGATCTCCAGACTCAGGAGCTGGATCACGCCCCGAAAGGTGCTGGCCTCCGTGAGCGTCGGCGTGGCTGGCAGGGAGATGGTCGAGAGGGCTTCGCTCAGGGCGTCGATCGCCTGCCCCTGACGGTCCGCGATCCGCCCCAGCAGGACGGACGGAGGCTCGGGCCGGAACCGCTTCGGGCGGCCCTCGTCCACCCGAGCGGCTCCTTTGGTCACCAGGCCCTCAAGGGCCGAGTACGCGTTCGCCCGTGCCAGCCCGGCCGACCTGGCCACTGCGTAGCCGGTGCCCGGACCCTTGGTGACGAGGACCTCGTAGATGAGGGACTCGGTGGGAGTAAAGCCGAATGGCGTGAGGTCGAGGGGCATGCAGGGGAGTATGGGGTGCTACGACTTTGGCGGCAAGGCGGCAGGGCCGCCGGTCCGTACGATGAGCAAGCCCCTTCCACTGGGAAGGTCCTGCCGACTTGCCGCCCTGCCGCCTAAGTGTACTCCAGCGGCCGCCCCATCAGCTTCGCGATCAGGGCCAG
>DASWBQ010000126.1:0-4588 GCA_036390535.1 Gemmatimonadales bacterium
GTCGCGGATCCTGGAGGAAGGACGAAGCGTCGACTTGGCAGTCCGGCTCCCGGAAGCGGCGCGCGCCGATCCTGCCGCCATCGCCGCGCTGCCGATCGATGCCCCGGGCGGACGACGGGTGCCGCTCGGTCAGCTGGCGGAGGTGCGGGTCGACCGCGGGCCCAACACCATCTCCCGCGAGAACGTGCAGCGCAAGATCGTGGTCCAGGCCAACGTCGCCGGCCGCGACCTCGGCAGCGTGGCGGCCGACATCGAGGCCGCCGTCGCCGGTGGCGTGACCCTCCCGGCAGGTTACAGCGTCGAGTACGGCGGCCAGGTCGAGGCCCAGCGCGCCTCGGTCCGGCTGCTCTCGGCGCTGTCGGCCCTCGCGATCGCGGGCATTTTCGTCGTGCTGTTCGCGGAGTTCCGGTCGGCCCGGATCGCCGGTCTCGTCATGGCCAACCTCCCGCTCGGCCTGATCGGCGGCGTGGCCGCGGTGGCCCTGACGGGCGGCGTCGTCAGCGTGGCGTCGCTGGTGGGTTTCATCACCCTCTTCGGGATCGCGACCAGGAACGGCATCCTCCTGGTGAGCCATTACCGGGCGCTGCTGCGCTCCGGCCTGCCCCTCCGCGAGACGGTCACCCGGGGATCCCTGGAGCGGCTGGCGCCGATCCTGATGACCGCGCTCACCGCCGGCCTCGCCCTCCTGCCGCTCGCCTTTGGAGGGGGCCAGCCGGGCAACGAACTGCAGACCCCGATGGCGATCGTCATTCTCGGCGGCCTCCTGTCCGCCACCACGCTCAACATGGTGGTCCTGCCCGCGCTCTACTTCCTGAGCGAACGACGCCGGACTCCCGCATCCGCCCTCGCAGTGCAGATTCCAGTCAACCTCGAACCCGGGAGCACCCCATGACCAGACCCGTCCGTCCCGTCCTCCTTGGCCTCGCCTTGGTGGCGGCCACCGCCGCCCTCGCCGCGGCGCACGACATGTTCCTCAAGCCCGCTCAGTTCTTCGTCAGGGAGAACGCGCCCATCGACATGGTGCTCATCAACGGCACCTTCACCAAGTCCGAGAACTCCATCGCCCGGAACCGGCTCGCCGACATCAGCGTCCTCGGTCCGGCCGGCCGCACCCGGATCGACACCTCGGCCTGGAAGGCCGAGGGGCACGACACCAGTTTCGTCGGTGTGAAGGCCGGAACAGCTGGGACCTACGTTCTGGGGGTGTCAACGAAGTCCAACATCATCCCGCTCACCGGCCAGGAATTCAACGAGTACCTCGAGAGCGACGGCATCCCCGACGTCCTCGCGGCCCGGAAGCGCGACGGCGAGATGGACCGCGCCGTCAAGGAGCGCTACCACAAGCACGTCAAGGCGATGGTCCAGGTCGGCGAAGCCCGGAGCGACCACTACGCCACGGCTCTCGGATATCCCGCCGAGGTCATCCCGGTCGAGAACCCCTACGGCCTGAAGGCGGGCGCCACCTTCCGCTTCAAGGCGATCGCCGACGGCAAGCCGGTCGCCAACCAGTATGTGCAGTATGGCGGCCGCACCGCGGCGGGCGGGCGGATCGAAATGAAGGCGGTCCGCACCAATGCCGAGGGCATTGGCGAGATCAAGCTCTCTCCGGCGGGGACGTGGTACGTGAAGTTCATCAACATGACTCGGCTGAGCGGCGACCCCGACGCCGATTACGAGTCGAAGTGGGCGTCACTCACCTTTGCAGTGCGGTAGCGCAACCCGGGGATCGAGGGGCCCCACGCAGGAGCAGGCACGACGCGAGTATCTTGGGCAGGTTCCCAAACGCATCACGGAGTCGCCCATGCCGCGTCGTGCCGTCCTGGCCCTGCTGCTGGCCGCCCTCGCCTCGCCTGCCCTCGCCCAGGACCCCGCCAGCGCCCTGCCCTGGCGGAACATCGGGCCCGCCAACATGGCCGGCCGGGTTACCGACATCGAGGCGGTCGAGGCCAACCCCGCCGTCGTCTATGCCGGGGCGGCGTCGGGTGGCATCTGGAAGTCGGTCAACGGCGGCACCACCTGGTCGGCGATCTTCACCCAATACGGGACCGCCAACATCGGCGATATCGCGGTCTTCCAGCCGAATCCCGACATCGTCTGGGTCGGCACCGGGGAGTCGTGCGTCCGGAACAGCGTCGGCTGGGGCGACGGCGTCTACAAGTCCACCGATGGCGGCAAGACCTTCGCCAACGTCGGGCTCCGCGAGACCCATCACATCAGCGAGGTGGTCCTCCACCCCGGCAACCCGGACGTCGTCTGGGTCGCCGCCCAGGGCCACCTCTGGGGTCACACCGGCGAGCGGGGCATTTACAAGACCACCGACGGCGGCAAGAGCTGGCGCAAGCTTACCAAGGGACTCCCCGAGGATGGCCGGACCGGCGCCAGCGACCTCGCGATGGACCCCTCGAACCCCGACGTCCTCTACGCCGGGATGTGGGAACGGCTCCGCGAGGAGCACACCTTCAGCAGCGGCGGCCCCAACGGCGGGCTCTTCAAGTCCACCGACGGCGGGGAAAGCTGGAGCCGGCTCACCACCGGCCTCCCCTCCGGACCGATCGGCAAGGTCGGGCTGGCGGTGTCCCGCAGCAATCCGCAGGTGGTCATGGCGATGGTGGAGCACGGCTTCCAGCCCCAGCGCATGGTGGACGGCCAGCCCAATCCCGATTTCGCCGACCTGACCAAGCTCGGTTCGGGCATCTACCGCTCCGAGGACGGCGGCGCGACCTGGACCTACGTCAACCGCTTCAACGGCCGGCCGTTCTACTACTCGCACCTCTGGATCGACCCCAGCCAGCCGAGTCGTGTCTACGTCCTCGCCACCAACGCCATGGTCTCGGAGGACGGCGGCCGGACCTTCGCCCGCACCCTCCGCGGGATCTCGGGCGACTTCCACGCCCTCTGGATCAACCCGAAGAACAGCGATCACTTCTACACCGGCAACGACAAGGGCGCCTACGTCACCTTCGACCGCGGCTACCAGTACACCATGTTCGACAACATGGACCTGGGCCAGTTCTATGCCGTCACCCTCGACAACCGCGATCCCTACTGGGTCTACGGCGGCCTCCAGGACAACGGCAACTGGGGCGGGCCCAGCAACAGCCGTGACGGCAACGGCATCTTCACCGACCACTGGTTCAAGTTCCACGCGGGGGACGGCTTCCACGCCACCGTCGACCCGAACGACTGGCGCACCGTCTACACCGAATCGCAGGGCGGCAACATCCGCCGGATGGACGCCGTCAATCGCCAGCAGGGAACCAGCATCACCCCGACGCCAGCCACGGTGCTGAACTTCGCCGAGGTGGTTCCCGGCTACAGCGGCCCGCGGAACCGCCTCCCGCGCGACCGGTTCCGGTTCAACTGGAGCACGCCGATCATCCTGTCGCCCCACGACAGCCGGACCATCTACTATGGCGGGAACCACCTCTTCCGGAGCACCGACCGGGGCGACACCTGGACCATCATCAGCCCCGACCTCACCACCAACGACCCCGTCCTCACCAATCCGGAGAGCGGCGGCCTGACCCGGGACGTCACCGGCGCCGAGACCCACGCCACCATGATCACCATCGCGGAGTCGCCGGTGATTCCCGGGGTGATCTGGGTCGGGACCGATGACGGCAACGTCCAGCTCACCCGAGACGGCGGCCGCACCTGGACCAACCTCCGGCCTCGCATCACCGGCGTCCCGCCCCGCACCTGGGTCAGCCGGGTGGAGGCATCGCGGTTCGACGCCGCCGTCGCCTACGTCACCTTCGACGGCCACCGCAGCGACGACTTCCGGCCCTACGTCTACCGGACCGCCGACTACGGCCGCACCTGGGCCGGCATCGCCGCCGGCCTCCCGGTCGACGAGCCGGTCTACGTGATCGAGGAGGACACCCGGAACCCACGGCTGCTCTACCTCGGCACCGAGCGGGGCGTCTGGATGTCGCGCGACGGCGGCGCCCGCTGGCAGCGGATGGGCGGCCTTCCTGTGGTCCCGGTCTACGACCTGGTGCTCCACCCCCGCGAGGGCGACCTGGTCGCCGCTACCCACGGGCGGAGCGTCTGGATCCTCGACGACACCGGACCGCTCCAGCAGCTCACCGACTCGGTGCAGGCCGCCGACGTCCACTTCTTCCAGAACAAGGTGGCCACCCGCTGGCGCGGCGTGACCCGCGGCGCCGAGCGGGGCCACATGTACTTCGCCGGCCGGAATCCATGGTCGCAGTCGCAGGTGGCGCCGCAGAACTCCCCCTCCGAACTGGAGACCTTCGCCAGCATCGACGTCTGGCTGAAGCAGGCACCGGGCGGGAAGGTGAAGCTCGAGATCGGCCCGCTCGGCGGAGAGATGAAGTACGCCGGCGAGTTCGACGGCCAGGCCGGCCTCAACCGCTTCCGATGGAACATGCGGTGGAACCCGCCCGCGGCGCCCGCGCGTCCCGCGGGCCTGCCGCCAGGCATGGAGGGCGAGGAAGGCCCGCCGCAGTTCCGCCCCCGAGGGGAGGAGGCACCCGCCGGCACCTACCGGGTGCGGCTCACTGCGGGCGGCGCCACGCGCGAGGGGATCGTCACCCTCCGCGACGACCCGGCGGCGCCGTGACCT
>DASWBQ010000127.1:0-11162 GCA_036390535.1 Gemmatimonadales bacterium
AAGGGGCGGACGTCGTTGCCGGTGCCGAGCCCGAACTCGAAGATGTCGGAGCCCTCGAGGAAGAAGCTCCGCTTCTCCGGAAAGAAGAGCGGGAACCGGGTCAGGTTGGTGCGGCGGGTGTCCACCTCGGTCTCAGCGAAGTCGGTGTTCACCGTCAGGTGGGCCAGCAGGTCGCCGCCGACGCGCTGGGTGACGTCGAGGCTGGGGTGGAACTTGCCCGTAAAGCTGCTGTCGGGCGCGGGGCGGCTGCCGCCGACCGCGACCGCGGGCCGGACGCTGAGGCCCAGCCCGAGATCGAAGTCTGGCAGCCCCTCGAGCACTCCGGCCCGGCTGGTCTGGGTGATCTCGACGTCGGGGGATGGCGAGATCCACCGGCTCTTCTCACGCGTGGCCTGGACCTCGCGCTCCACGTTGAAGCCCCACTCCTCGAGGCCGGGCCGGAAGATCAGGCTCTTGATGGGGATCTGGAATTCTGCGGTCCAGCCGGAATCGCCCCGGGTGGTCTTCACGTCCCAGATGGCATCCCAGGATTCGTCCATGTTTTCGCCCCGGCCCGAGACCAGCCCATCGACGCGGGCGCCGTTGGGGTTCACCGCGAAGACGTACCCGGAGCGGCCGTCACGAAAGGTGTCGAAGACGATCCCGAGGTAGTCCTCCTGGTCGATCTCACTGTCGCGCGCCTTGGAGTAGCTGGTGGTGCGCACCCCGGGGGGGTTGGTGGCCACGATGCCGATGTAGATGTCGCGGTCGGTGACCAGGACGCGGACGACGGTGCGGGAGGCGGGCCGCCGCCCGGCCACCGGCTCGACCTCAGTGAGGCCGTCGATGGAGTCGGCCTGCAACCAGGCCGCTTCGGTGAGGCGGCCGTCGAGGTGAATTGGCTCTGCGGCCCGGCCGGCGCGAAGCCCCTGGGCGGCGGCGCCGGCCGGGAAGCACAGACACAAGAAGGCGGCCGTACGCCACCGCGCCGGCCGCCCTGGAAAGAGACGAGTGAGCAGGTCAGGCCTTCTTGCCGAGGAACTGATTGAGGATACCGCCGATGGCGCCTGAGACCAAGGTACTGCCGCCGGCGATGAGGGCGTTGTTGAGGGGGACCTGGCCCAGGGCGGTGGAGACGAGGCTGCCAAGCACTCCGGCGCCAGCGCCGGCGAGGCCACCGTTGGCGGCGAGCTTGCCGAGCCCAGCAGCGGGGTTGTCCTTGCCGGAGAGCCAGCCGGTGACGAGGCCGATGAGGGTCCCGGCGACGGGGTAGAGCATGCCGGCCTGGAGTGACGGCTCGATCTCCCCGATGAGGACCATGACCACCTGCATGATGGTGCCTGCGCCGAGCGCCTTCACCAGCGGGTTGCTGCTCATCGGTTGGGCTCCTGTTGAGGGTCGGAGATAGTCCGTCCTGGAGAAGGCGCTGTCAAGAGGAGCTGTGGCCTCCTTTGTCGTTCATTGACGTCGTCTCGCCACCAGCAGCACCTGGATCTCGTCGTTCCTCGGGTTCACGAAGTCGAGGCGGACCCGGCCGTCGGCCGTTCGGGAGATGGTGCCGGGAATGCTGCTCTGGGCCAGGGTCCACCCGGCCGGCAGGACGACGGCGTTGAAGGGCCGGCCAAAGCCCCGGTCCCAGACCAGCTCGTCGCCGTCGAGCCGGTAGCGGACGGGGTCGGTGTAGGTCTCGAAGATCCGGAGCCGGGTCGAGTGACCCGGCTGGACTGGCGGGAAGTCGATGACCACGACTTCGGACTCCGGCTTCACCGGCTCGCCGATGTCGATCCCTTCGCGCGTGATGGCCTCGCCGCGAAGCGTGCGGACGCGCAGCGGCTCACCGGTGTCGAGGAGGATCGCCGAGGGGTTGGAGACCCGGCTGCCGGCCCGGACCACGTTGAGATAGCGGCCGACGCCGGGCCGGGTCTCGGTGTAGTCGTGGTACAGGTCGAAGGCGTGGGTCTCGGGCGGCTGGAGGAAGTAGACGATCTCGCGGGTCTGGGCGGCGCGCTCGGTGACGCGGGTTCGGCCGGTGGCGCCAGCGCGGGTGACGGGTAGCGCCCAAAGCTCGAGGGAGGCGGCGTCGGAACCGGCATTCAGGAAGCTGATGACGATGCGGCCGTCCGGCTCGCTCAGGACCTGCGAGGGCACGTTGCTCGACAGCACCTCATACCCCGCCGGGAGCACCACCGCATTCCGCCGGATCGAGAGCGAGCGACGGAAGACCAGGGTGTCGCCGCGAGCGAGATAGCTGGCCGGGTCGCGGTAGGTCTTGATGATCCGGATTCGCACTTCTCCGTTGGCCGGGACCGGCCGTGGCAGCCACACCTTGATGTACCGGGTGTCGAGCGCGGCGCCGGGATGCCCCTCCGCGCGGGCCGTGGCGCCGTCCACCTCCTCGAACCGGAGCGGCCCGCCGGTGGCGGGGTCGACCACCGACTCGTCGCTCGCCTTGCTCCCCTTCCGGATGGTGTTGAAATAGTAGCGCGCGCCCGGCGCGGTGGCGGTGACGTCGTAGGTGATCCGGAACTGCGCCGAGGCCGGTGCCAGCAGCTCGTAGCGGGTGTAGTCGTCGGCCTGGGTCTGCTGGGGAAGGGCGAGGAGGGCGAGGAGGAGCATTGGGAGTCGAGAGTGGTGAGTCGTGAGTCGAGAGAAGTGAGGAGTGAGAAGTGAGGGGGCGGCCTGGTAGGCCGCCCCTACGTCGTCCTACAGCGGCATCAACTTCGGACGCTTGGGGTGGACACCATCCCCCGACGAGCGGCCATGCGCATGGCGCCAGAGCCAGGGGATCAGGTACCGGGTTACCCAGCGGGCCTCCGCCACGATCCTCGAGCCCGTGGTCGGTGGAGGCGCAGGCGGGAGGTCATCGGTCCACGCCGATTCGAAACCGGGGATGCCCGCCGCGTGTGCCAGCGCCGCGGCGATCCGCGCGTGCCCCTCGGCGTTGGCATGGAAGCGGTCCTCGCTCCAGAGCCGCGGGTCGGAGGCCAGCGGGACGGCGGCGAAGTCCACCACGACCGCGCCGGTGCCGGCACTCACGACCCGGATGGTCTCGTTCAGGGCGGTGACGCGCGGCGCCAGCCGCTTGGCCATCGGCAGGACCGGCGTCAGGTCGGGCAGGGTGAAGGTCAGGAGGGTGGCGCCCTGGCCGATCAGCGCCCGGTGCATCGCTTCCATGTCGGCGCCGACCGCGCCAGGGTCGAACGCCCTGGCCACGACGTCGTTGGTGCCGGCGAAGAGGGTGACGAGGTCGGGCTGCATGGCCAGCGCCGCGCCCAGCTGACGCTCGCGGATGTCGCGGGTGCGGAGTCCGCGCACCCCAAGGTTGGCGTAGAGGAGCGATCCCTGGGCTGCCGCGACGTGCTCGGCGAGCCGGTTGGCCCAGCCCCGGTAGTGCCCGCGGCCATCGGGGTCGTCGAGGCCCTCGGTGGAGCTGTCGCCAAGGGCGACGTAGCGCTCAAAGCGCCGCATCGGCCTCCGCAAGGTCAGGATAGTTGGCGGCGAGCGGGTAGGAGCGGCCGCGCTGGGCGGCCGCCGCCCACGCGCCCACGCGTCGGCGGACCTCCCCGGGGACATCGAGGTGCCGGTCAGCCGACCCCTTCCGGAAGAGCTCGGCCTCCGCCGCACGGAGGTGCGGCGGGTGCATCTCGAAGGCCTCTGCGTGCTGCTGCATGTAGCCGAAGCTGCACTTCGCCACGACGGCCCCGAGTTCCTCGGCGGACAGCGGCGCCATCCCGAGGAAGGTGGCCACCTGCCGGGTGACCGCCGGAAGGTCCCGCTTCATCTCCTCGAAATGGACGAAGAGGACGTTGGAGGACGAGGCCGCGCGGTCCCACCAGCCCTGGACGTGACCGGGCCAGGTCCCCCACCACATCTGCTCCTCCGACGTGAACCAGGCCTCGAGCTGCCCGAGCGTCGGCGGGTACGGCCAGGCGTTCTCGATGACGAAGTCGACGCAGCTGGCGAAACAGGCGACCGGGTGGCGGGCGACGTAGATGTACTTTGCCTCGGCGCTCCCGGGACAGTGACCGGCGGGGAGGTGGGTCTTGATGACGCGCGACGGCCGCTCGGTGCCGATGAGCGGCGCGTCGGTGACCGGAACCGTCCGGGTCCCTTCGAGCCAGGGCACCAGCGCGTGCAGTGCCCGGCCGGTCTCGACCAGGTCACCGCGACCCCGGAGCAGGACCTGGTAGACCAGATGCAGCATCCAGGTGGTGCCGCACTTCATCTGGGTGGCGACGATGACGTCGTCGGGGCGGGGCCGGTAGTCGAGCGCCGCCTCGAAGCTCTGCGGGGTGCAATTGCCCCAGGGTCCGGTGACGCCGCGGACGCGGAACGCAGTGCGGGCGAAGTCGAACCTCGCGAACGGGCGAAGGGCCCAGAGGACAGGGCTCAGGAGCATGGCCTGTCGGCGAAGGGTGGCGCGGAACCGGCGGCGCGCCTCGAGGGACCGCCGGAACCAGGCCCCCGCGAGGGTCTGCTGCTGACCCCAGTGCATCGCGATGCCGAGGGCGATCCATTCGACGAAGAGGAAGAGGGCAACCGCGCCTGCCGCTGCCAGCAGCCAGCTCACCGGTAGGTGGCTCCGGTGATGGTGCCGCGGAAGTAGGGCTGCCAGGCGCCGTCGATGACCCAGCCGACGTCGCCTCCGGCCGGAATCCGCATGCCCCCAACGTCGGTGTAGCCGTGGAAGCGGCCTTCCCAGGGCGTCGGCACACCGGCGCCGTTCACGTCCCGCATCCGCTCCGGCACGTAGACCCGCTCGACCAGCCCGTCTGGACCGAAGCGCATCTCCGCGGAAACGGTGGTGCCGCCGGTGGTGACGGTCACCCTGGCGGTGGAGTCATCCATCGCGCTCCACTCGAGTCCGGGACGGGGCAGCAGGACGGTCGGGCACCAGGGCCCTTCGGCGAGCCAGCGATGCAGTGCGCCAGCGGCGATGTCGGGAGTCCCCTCGACCCGCACCAGCGTCACCACGCCGAGCAGGGCCCCGTGCATGGAGCCCTGTCCGTCAACGAGCCGGTCGCGGACCCGCATCGCGAGGCCGGGGCCGATCCGGATGCTGGCGTCCCAGACGAAGCCGGGCGGGTCGGTGGTCAGGGTGTGAGTCGCGGTGAAGGGTTGCCAGTTATCCGGCGCCTTGACGAGGAACTGCCCCTCCTGGGTGAGCACCCCGTGCCGGTAGCCGGGCTGGCCGTCGCGGAGCACGGTGCGGAAGTAGCGCGCCACCGGGGCCGGGAGCGAATCGAATCCGGCGAAGGAGACTGTGCCGGTCGCGGACTCGCCGCCGAGCCTGGCGGTCCACTCGGCCGTGGCACTGCGCCAGCGACGGACTGCAATGGCCACGACCGCGCCCAGGACGGCGACCAGCAGGGCGAGGAGGCGCAGGACGGTCCTCATTGCCACCGCCTCAGGGCCGTGCCCCCCACGGCGGCGGCGGGGCGGCGACGGGGCGGGTCAGGTCGAACTCGACCCGGATGCGCCGCTCGGTGCCCTCGCGCCTGAGTGCATAGGCGAACCGCTGGCCGGGCACGACTTCGACGGTCCAGACGTTGGTGCGGGCCGCAGGGATCAGGGTGGCTGTGTGCCCGTCGGCGGGGAACGCCTGGACGGTGTCCGCGCCTGGGGCCCGACTGTCGCCGCCGTACTGGGTGACGGCGTCCTCGCTGCCGTCCTGGTGCCGATGATCGTGCTTGAGACGGAGGCCGTCCGGGGTGCGGGTGATCACCCAGGTTCGGGAGCGGTCCGCTCCGACGTGGAAGGGAATCCGGACCGAATCGGCCGAGCACTCGCGGACGTGCATCACCAGCTCGGCGCGGCTGAACACGGTGTCGGCGGGGACCGCTTCGGTCACCCGGCCGGGATAGGCCCTGCCGCAGAGCGAGCGGAGGCTGGACCAGAAGACGTCAGCCGGCCGCTGCTGGGCCGCGAGAGGACCGGCCAGGAGGACGGCCAGGAGAAGGGGGGAGCGCATGCGTAAAGGTAGCCGCTACCGCGGCGTCAGGACCTTGGCGTACCCGAGGCGGATCACGCGCCAGTAGCGCACCGGCATCAGCCATTGAACGAAGGCGGCGGCGCGGGCGTCCGCGCCCCTGATGAGGCGCGGCCGGCGGCGCTCGATGGCCCGGACGCCGGTGACCACCGCGACCGCATCGCGGAGCGGCAGGGTCACGCCAGCAGTTCCTTCCAGGCAGCCGCCATGGCGCGGGTGGCGCGGTCGGCCTCGGCGCTCACCATGGTGAGGTTGACGAAGCCATGGCCAAGCGAAGGTGCGCGTTGGACGACGCAGCGGGTGCCTGCGGCGGTGAGGGCGGCGGCATAGGCCTCGACCTCGTCGCGAAGCACGTCGAAGCCCGCGACGACCACCAGCGCCGGGGGCAGGCCGGACAGATCCGGTGCGAGGAGCGGCGAGATCCGCGGGTCGGTGACCGGCGCACCCGAATTGCCGACGTAGAGGGCGTGGAACGCTCGCACGTCGTTCATGCTGAGGAAGAAGCCGGTGTCGAACAGCTGGTGCGACGGGCGGCGATGGCTCCGGTCGGTGGCCGGGTAGATGAGGAGCTGGGCGGCCGGACGGACCTTGTCGCGCGCCGTGAGCTGGGCCACGAGGGCACTGAGAGTGCCTCCGGCGCTGTCGCCGCCGACCGCCACGCGGGCCGGGTCGGCGCCAAGGGAGCCGGCGTGCGTGGCGGCCCAGCGGAAGGCCGCGACCGCGTCCTCGAGCGGGGCAGGGAACTGGTGCTCCGGCGCCAGGCGGTAGTCCACGCTGAGGACGTGGTGCCCGGTCTCGACGCACAGCAGCCGGCAGAGCTCGTCGTGGGTGTCGGGGTCCCCGAGGACGAAGCCGCCGCCGTGGAGGTAGACGAGCAGGGCCGGCCGGTAGCTGAGCCGTCCGGGCGGCGTGTAGTGGCGGGCCCGGAGCGCACCCGCGGCGCCGTCCACCTGCAGCTCGTCGATCCGGCCCACGTGGGTGCGCTCTCCCTGCACGGCGATCAGCTCGCGGCGGAAGCGGGCCCGGCTGACCTCCGCCGGCGCGCTCATCAGGTCGCGCGGAGGGCGGAGGGAGAGCACCGCCTGCAAGGTGGGGTCGAGGGCCTGCCCGTCGATGACGACGCGGCGCCGGAAGGACAGGGCGACCTGTGCCGAGGCGGGCAGACGGCCGAGCTGCCGCGCGACCGCGCCGCGCAGCCGCTCGATGGCGCCGGGCTCGGTGCGGAGCTCAGGCATGGGCCACCCGATACTCCTCGGGGCGGAATCGGGCGACGCGGCGCTCGAACTGCGGGATGGTGCCGGGCCAGAGGGTCGAGTTGCGGCCGGTCCGGTCGAGGTACCAGCTCTTGCAGCCGCCGGTGACCCAGACGGTCTTCGCCATCCGGCGGTCGACGTCGGCGACGAAGGCTGCCTGCGCCTCGGGCCGGGGCTCGAGCGCTCCGCCGCCGGCCCGCTCGAGGTGCTGGATGGCGCCGATGGCGTGCTCGACCTGGGCCTCCATCATCATCAGCACCGAGCTGTGGCCGAGGCCAGTGTTGGGGCCCGGGATGACGAAGAAGTTGGGAAAGCCGGCCACCGTGGTGCCGGCATGGGCCGTGGCGGTCTCCACCCAGGTGTCGGAGAGGAGACGGCCGTCGCGGCCCCGCACGTGGGGCGCGAAGGGGAAGTCGGTCACCCGGAAGCCGGTGCCGCAGATGAGCACGTCGGCGGGGCGCTCGATGCCGTCCGCGCCCATCACCCCGGTGGGCGTGACGCGCGCCGCCGCGCTGGCGACGAGTTCGACGTTGGGCCGGGTGAGGGCCGGGTACCAGTCGTCGCTGACCAGAATCCGCTTGCAGCCCACGGCGAAGTCCGGGGTCAAGCGCTTCCGGAGCGCCGGGTCGTGCACCTGGCGGCGCAGGTGCTGGGAGGCGAGCAGTCCCACCACCCGGCCGACGCGTGGGTACCAGAAGCTGATGCCCATCGCCTCGCGCTTGAGGCGGAGGAACTCGCGGTAAGCGCGATGCAGGACCGGAACGCGGCGGAACATCGCCCTGGCACGGGGGCTCCAGGGGTGGTCCTCGCGAGGGACCACCCATCCCGGGGTGCGCTGGAAGATGGTCAGGTGACTCACCCGCGGCTGGATGGCGGGGACGAACTGCACCGCCGACGCCCCGGTGCCGAGGACGGCGACGCGCTTGCCGGCGAGGTCCACCGAGTGGTCCCACCGGGCGGAGTGGAAGACGGGACCGCCGAACGAGTCGAGCCCGGGGACGTCGGGCATGCGCGGGTCCGAGAGGGCCCCCGTGGCGGCGACGAGGTGGCTGGCAGTGCAGGTGCCTTTCGGCGTGGTGAGTTGCCACCGCGAGGTGGGCTCGTCCCACCTGGCGTGCTCGACCGGCTCGGCGTACCTGATGTGCGGGGTGACGCCGAAGCGTTCCGCGGTCTTTCGCAGATAGTCCCAGATCTCGGCCTGGGGCGAGTAGCGGTGGGACCAGTCGGGGTTCGGGGCGAGCGTGAGCTCGTAGAGGTGCGACTCGACGTCGCAGGCGCAGCCGGGGTAGCGGTTCTCGCGCCAGACGCCGCCGAGGTCGGCGGCCTTCTCGAAGATGACGAAGTCGGTGACGCCGATCTGGCGGAGGCGGATCGCCATGAGGACGCCGGCGAAGCCGCTGCCGACGATGGCGACGCGGTAGTGTAGCGGACTGGTCATGGACAGGACTTAAGATACTCTGCGGCAGGGCGGCAGGGCGGCAGGGCGGCAGGGCGGCAGGGCGGCTGGGCGGCAGGGCGGCAGGGCGGCAGGGCGGCTGAGTCGGCGGGCGTTGCGGCTTCCTCCGCGGCGCAGGGGGCCAACGGCCTTCGATTGCCCTGTGGTCATCTCCCGGCCCAACGCTCCGCGTCGGCCCCGCAGCCGCCCGCCTCCCGCCGCCCTTCCTCCCGCCCGCTACCGCCGATTACCGCCCACGAGCCAATGCACCACGTTCAGCAGGAACTGCGGATTCTGCCGGGCCTCCGGGGCATTCATCCCCATCGGGGTCCGGTTCGGGCCGGCCCGCTGGGCGGAGAACATCGCCGCCTCGCCGAAGACGGCCAGGCGGCCCTTGCCGTACTCGAGCACGGCGCCCTGCAGCATTCCTCCCGCGGGGACGCGGCGGGTGGCGGCGGAGAAGCGCCAGGCTGTGTCCGGGAGCAGGACGGTGATGCTGTCGGGCAGGACCATCAGCGGCGCGGCGCCTTCGGCGGTGAAGGCCTGGCCGGTGAAGCTGACGACCGAGTCGATCCCGCGGACGATGGGATGGTCACGGAGGGTGCCCTGGCCGCGGCGGAAGGTGATCTGGCCACGGACGTCGCCCGGAGGCGCCGCGAAGCCGTTGAGCATCCGGACGCCGAAGATCGCGCCGAGTTCCTCTGCGGCGCCAGGGAAGGGCATGTGATCGGCGATCAACAGCAGGCTGCCCCCTTCCCGGACCCAGTCCCGCACCGCGGCAATCTCGGCGGGGGTGAAGGCCGAGGGCGTGGGGAGTGACCAGTCGGTGCGGTTCCGCTCGTGCAGGGCGTTGGCGATGACGAGCAGCCGGGCGCCGGCCAGTGCTTCCGGCGTGAGGGTGGTGCGGAGCGGGCGCACGACCAGGCCGTCGCCCGTGAGGAGGCGGCCGAAGGTGTAGTAGCGGCCGTCGAGGGTGTGAAAGTTGACGTGGGCCTCGTCGAGCAGGACCACCGGGCCCTTTCCGCGCTCCCAGGTGGGCGCGCCGACCGGGGGGACGAAGGCGCTGTCGGGGACCTGCTGGGCCGGAGCCAGTGAGAAGTAAGACGGGGAGGGTGAAGCGCGCGGTCCTGCTCATGCGCTGGTACCTTCCTTCGCGTCGCTGAGCCATTGTTCCCACTCCGTCGGAGGTTCGGGGTGCCGGCTCACCGCCTCGGCGGCAAAGGCGAGGGCGCGGTCTCGGGTGGTGGTGTGCTCCGCCGCGTTCCGGGCCTGCTCGACCGCCGACTGCAGCGCCAGGAGCTGGGCGTAGGCGTAGATTCGGTCGGGGTCGTGCAGCAGGTCGGCGGCACCGCCGGGTTCGAGCCTCGGGACGAGGGTGGCCAGCGGGCCGAGCAGCCGGGCGGTGGCGTCGTCGACCAGCGACGCGGCCTGGGCCAGGTCGACGTCGCCACGGCCGTAGAGCAGGCGGCGGATGACTCGGGAGATCTCCTCAATCCAGCGGAGGACGACGTCGCGCTGCATCGTCGGCACCGAGCCCTATCCGCCCACGCGCCCCAGCGCGGTCCCCCCCGAGCCGATCACCATCCCAACGTCCTCAAGCGTCCCGCCGGAGACGGTCTTCGATGCGGCGGTCAGGCACCAGCCAGATGGCGGCCACCGCGACATAGACGGCGCAGGCGATCCAGCGGTTGGCGAAGGCGACCGGGACGGCAAGGGCGTACAGGGCCACGGAGAGCCGGCCCTTCCGGTCGGCCCCGACGGCGGTGGCCAGGACCGACTCCTGCCCGTGCAGGGCGATCAGGGAGCGGGACAGGATGAAGTACGCCACGCCGGCGCTCAGCAGGACGAGGCCGTACAGCGCGACGGGCCACTCCGCAAAATGCGTTTCTCCCATCCAGGCGGTCGTCGCCGGGACCAGGGAGAGCCAGAAGAGCAGATGGAGATTCGCCCAGAGAGCGCGGCCGTCCACCCGCTGCACCGCCTGCAGGAGATGGTGATGATTGGCCCAGTAGATACCGATGTAGACGAAGCTCATCATGTAGCTGATCAGCACCGGGATCAGCGGACGGAGATCTGCGAGCGCAGCCCCATGGGGCATCTGCAGTTCGAGGACCATGATCGTGATGATGATCGCGATCACGCCGTCGCTGAACGCCTCGAGGCGGGCCTTGGTCATACGGAAGTCGGAGGCGGTCGGGGACCGTCCCCTATGGCCGGGCGGTGAACTGATAGGACCTGGCCGCGGGCACCTCGACGTTTCGCGCCTCGACTTCCATCCCGAAGGGGGCCGCCCGGTTGATCCGGAAGATCGAGCTGGCGCGGGGCGGCTCCCGGGTCGCGACCGGACCGTAGCGATACTCGCCCCACCCGGCGGCCGCGACCGGGCCCATGGCCTCCATTGCCTTGAGGATGCCGTCACGGCTCATGTCGCCCGAGGTCACGGCCTGCTCGAGCAGCGCAGCCATCGAGGCCCCGATGACATATCCGAAGGAGAAGTAGTAGTCCG
>DASWBQ010000128.1:0-2813 GCA_036390535.1 Gemmatimonadales bacterium
CCTCCGGCGGCGGAGCGAGCAGCTGCTGGGCGCCTTCCGCCGCGCCCACGAGGCCGCCGTCGCGGATCCGGCGGTGCTGGCGCAGTTCCGGCTGGTCGACTGGGAGGAGGCGCTGCTGCGGGACGACCCGGGGTTCCGGAGCCCGAGTCCGCACGGACGGCTCGATTTCTTCCATGTCCACGAGACCGACGTCCTGGCGCTGACCGAGTACAACGCCGAGACCCCCGCGGGGGCGGGATTCAACGACCTGCTGACGGAGGCGTTCGCCGCCACGCCGGTGATGCGGGCCTTCCGCCGCGAGTTCGACGTCCGCCCGGTGCCGGGGCGGGTGGGGGTGGTGTCGGTCATCCTGGACGCCTGGCGGGAGTTCTCCGGCCGCTGGGCCGGCCCGCGGATCGCGATCGTGGACTGGGACGACGTGCCGACCTGGGTCGAATTCGAGATCTTCCAGGCCTACTTCCAGTCGCTCGGGCTCGAGACCGAGATCGTCGACCCTCGCGCCCTGGTCTATCGCGGCGGGAGGCTGCTGGCGCCGGGCGGCCCGGTGGATCTCATCTACAAGCGGGTGCTGATTCACGAGCTGATCGAGCGGGAAGGGCTGGACCACCCGATGGTGCGCGCGGTGCGTGAACGGGCGGCCTGCATGGTCAATCCCTTCCGCTGCAAGGTGCTGCACAAGAAGGCGAGCCTGGCGGTGCTCTCGGACGAACGGAATGCCGGGCTGTTCACGGGTGAGCAGCGCGCCGTCATCGCCGAGACCGTCCCGTGGACCCGGGTGGTCGAGGAACGGCGCACCGAGCACGGCGGCCAGACCGTGGACCTGATCGAATTCGCCGCGGCGCACCGGGAGCGCCTGGTGCTGAAACCCAATGACGACTACGGCGGGACAGGGGTGGTGCTGGGGTGGACGGTGAGCGCCGAGGAATGGGGGGCCGCGCTCAGGCGCGCGCTGGCGGCGCCGTCGATCGTGCAGGAGCGGGTCGCGGTGCCGGCCGAACCGTATCCCAGCTACATCGACGGGCGGCTGGAGCTGGTCGACCGCATGTATGACACCGCCCCCTTCGTCCTGCACGGGGCGGTGCTGGACGGGTGCCAGACACGGCTGTCCACTGCCGCGCTGCTGAACGTGACGGCCGGAGGCGGCTCGACGGTGCCGGTCTTCGTCGCCGATCCCAGACACTGAACGGAGAGTCCGACCCATGAAGGCTCCGAGCCTGACCATCGGCGTCGAAGAGGAATACCAGATCATCGATCCGGAGAGCCGCGAGCTCCGATCGTACATCACCGAGATCCTGAAGGAGGACTCGGTGATGCTGGGGGAGGTGAAGCCGGAACTCCACCAGTCCATGGTCGAGGTGGGGACCCGGGTCTGCCACCATCCCTCGGAGGTGCGCGAGGAACTGGCGCGGCTCCGGAGGCTGGTGATGAACCTCGCTGGCAAGCAGGGCCTGCAGGTCCTCGCCGCGGGGAGCCACCCCTTCTCCAGCTGGCTGGAGCAGAAGATCACGCCGCTGGACCGCTACCTCGGGGTGAAGGAGGACCTGGCCGAGCTGGCCCAGCGGCTCCTGATCTTCGGGACCCACGTCCACATCGGCATCGAGGACCGCGAGTTCCTGATCGATGCGATGAACGTCTCGCGCTACCTGCTGCCGCATGTGCTGCTGCTGTCCACCAGCTCCCCGTTCTGGGTGGGGCGGCAGACCGGGCTCAAGAGCTACCGCAGCATCGTGTTCCGGGATTTTCCCCGGACCGGTATCCCGCCCACGCTGCATTCGTGGTCCGAGTTCGAGGAGCTGGTCGGCACCATGGTGAAGACCAACTGCATCCCGAATGCCTCGAAGATCTGGTGGGATGTCCGTCCCAGCTGGAGCTACCCCACGCTCGAGTTCAGGGTGTGCGACGTCTGTACCCGGGTCGAGGAGGCGGTCTGCGTCGCCGCCATCTTCCAGGCGATCATCTTCAAGCTGTGGAAACTGCGGCGCGACAATCTCACGTTCCGGGTGTACCCCACGGCGCTGATCGAGGAGAACAAGTGGCGGGCGATCCGCTATGGCGTGGATGGCCGGCTGATCGATTTCGGCAAGGACAAGGAGCTGCCGGCGCGGGAGCTGATCCGGGAGATGATCGAGTGGTTCCTCGACGACGTCCTGGACGAACTCGGGTCGCGGAAGGAGGTGGAATACGCCTTCCGGATCCTGGACGATGGGACCAGCGCCGACCGCCAGATCGAGACCTTCCGGCGGACCGGTGACATGCGGGCGGTGGTGGACCACCTCGTCCGCGAAACCGCCGAGGGGGTGCCGGCATGACCGCCCGCCGGCCGGTGATCGGTCTCACCACCCAGACGCTGCACAGCATCGACGGGATTCCGCCCGCCCTGCCGGAGTCGTGGGTGATGAACCAGCGGTACTTCTTCGCCACTACCGTCGTGGGCGGCGTGCCGTGGATGATTCCCCTGTTCGATGAAGACGATGCCACGCTCCGGGAGATCTACCAGCGCATCGACGGTGTGCTGATTCCCGGGGGCGTCGACCTCGACCCGCGGAGCTACGGCGCGGAGCGGCATCCGCGGCTCGGGTCGATCGATCCGGCGAGGGACCGGGTTGAAATCCAGCTGGTTCGCTGGGCGATGGAGGACCGGAAGCCGGTGCTCGGACTCTGCCGTGGCGTCCAGATCATCAACGTGGCGCTCGGCGGCACGCTGTATCAGGATCTCGCGGAGCAGTACCCCGGGGCGCTCAAGCACGACTACTTCCCCACCGCCGGCTACAGTCGTGACTACCCGGCCCACGAGGTCGCCCTCGCGCCGGGCA
>DASWBQ010000129.1:0-12103 GCA_036390535.1 Gemmatimonadales bacterium
TCCCCAACCCGGCCGGCGCCACGTCTGGCGTCGGACGTACCACCTCTGCGTGAGGCCGCCATGCGATCGTTGCGTACGTTTCTGTCCTCTTTGTGCCGAGCCGGGGTCGCCCTGGCACTCTGGGCCGCGCCCGCCGCAGCCCAGCATGGCTCCGTCACCGGCAAGGTGACCGACCAGGGCACCGGCCAGCCCCTGGCCGGCGCCCGGGTCCAGGTGATCGGGACCAATCTCTTTGGCATTTCCAGCCCGCAAGGGCAGTACACCATTCGCACCGTCGACGCCGGTCCGGTGGAGCTCCGGGTCGTGATGCTCGGGTATGCCTCGCAGACCCGCTCGGCGTCCGTGGCGGCCAACGCGGCCACCACCGCGGACTTCGCCCTCCGGGCGGTGCCCTTCGCGCTCGAGGAGATCACCACGACGGCGGTGGGTGAACAGCGCTCCCGGGAGCTCGGCAACGCCATCACCCGGGTCGACGCCGCCAAGCTGGTCGAGACCGCCCCGGTGTCGAACCTGAGCGACGTCCTCGGCGGCGGCCGGGTGGCCGGCGTCACCGTCCTCTCCAACGACGGCGTTCCCGGGGCGGGCTCCCGGGTCCGGGTCCGTGGCCTGAGCTCGGCCTCGCTCTCCAACGATCCGCTCATCTACATCGACGGGGTGCGGGTGAACGAGCGCGGCGTGCCGCTCTCGGTCAACGTCGGCGGCGGCTCGCCCTCGTTCCTGAACGACCTGAATCCCGAGGAGATCGAGAGCATCGAGATCGTCAAGGGGCCGTCGGCGGCGACCCTGTACGGGACCCAGGCCGCCAACGGCGTGATCCGGGTGACCACCAAACGCGGCAAGGCGGGCCCGCCCAAGTGGCAGGTCTTCGCCGAGGGCGGCGCCATCGAGGACGTGAACAACTATCCCGCCATGTGGTACTCGAAGGGCACCGGCGGCGGAGCCTGCCTTCCGTGGCAGCAGGCCGACGGGCTGTGTCAGATTGCCGGCCTCTCCAGCCTGAACGTCTTCGAGTCGGAGAAGTACACGCCGCTCCGCACCGGCTTCCGGCAGCAATACGGGGCCCAGGTGTCCGGCGGCACCGACGCCGCCCGCTACTTCGTCTCGGCGGATTGGGAGAACATCCTGGGCACCATCAAGATGCCCGAGGGCGAGGTGGACTACCTCAAGGAGCAGCGGGGCGTCAGCTCGATCCCCGACAACCAGGCCAACCCGAGCGAGCTGACCAAGGCCAGCATCCGGGCCAACGTCAGCGCCTCGCTCGGCAACAATGCCGACGTCGCCATCTCCACCGGCTACATCAACACCAACAACCTGATTCCGCAGACCGGCGACAACCTGCAGGGCGTCTTCGCCTCGGCGCTGTACGGGACCGCCAACCCCGATGCCCCGGCGCCCTGGGGTTTCGCCCGTCCGGCCTACGGCCTGTCGCTCACCAGCTACCGGATCAGCGACCACTTCACCCCGTCGGCCACAGTCAACTGGCGCCCGGTGCAGTGGCTCACCGGCCGCGCCACGGCCGGCATGGACTACCTCGCCTACCGAGATGAGCAGCTGGCCCGGAACGGCGAGGCCTGCCCCTTCTGCGGCAACGACCAGGGGATCCGGTCGCTGAACCGGTTCACCACCTGGAAGTACTCGACGGACATAGCGTTGAGCGCGGACTACGGCATCACCGGCGACTTCCGCGGACGGACCTCCGTCGGAGCCCAGTACAACAAAGACGTGACCCGGGCCAGCTACAACACGGGCCAGCAGCTGCCCCCCGGCGGGGAGACCTTCACCGGCGCGGCGGTCAAGACCTCGAGCGAGGCGACCCAGGAGTTCCGGACCCTGGGCACCTACGTCGAGCAGCAGATCAGCTGGAAGGACAAGGTGTTCCTGACCGGCGCGGTCCGGGTGGACCAGAACAGCGCCTTCGGCGAGGAGAACCGGTCGGCCACCTACCCGAAGGTGTCCGGCTCCTGGGTGGCGGTCGAGAACAGTCAGGATGCCATGCTGAACCAGGTCCGGCTCCGCGCGGCCTACGGCGAGTCCGGCCAGCAGCCCGGCGCGCTGGCGGCGGTGACCTACTACTCGCCGGTGGCCGCCGCCCTCTTCGGCCAGGGCAACGTCCCGGCAGTCACCATCGGCGGCCTCGGCAACACGTCAGTCAAGCCGGAGCGGTCCCGCGAGATCGAGGCCGGCTTCGACATCGGCTTCTGGAAGAACCGGGTCAGCGCCGAGTTCACCTACTACGACAAGAAGACCAGCGACGCCCTCGTGAATCGCGAGCTGCCGGGCTCCCTCGGGGCGGTGTCGAGCATCGTCGAGAACATCGGGGTCGTCACCAACAAGGGCGTCGAGCTGTCCGTCCTGGCCCGTCCGGTCGAGGGCCGGAACTTCACCTGGGACCTCGGCGTCGAGTTCGCCGACAACGCCAACGAGCTGGTCAGCCTGGCCGAGGGCGTTCCGCCGCTCACCGGCTTCGGCTACCGCAACGCGCCCGGGTACCCGCTGTTCGGCAACTGGTGGCCGAAGATGACGGGGTTCAGCGATGCCAACGGCGACGGCGTCATCTCGCCGTCCGAGGTCACGGCGTCCGACACCGCCGTCTTCCTCGGGTCCTCGGTGCCGACCACGACCCTGGGCGTGACCTCCTCGTTCGGCTTCTTCAACAACCGGCTCCGGTTGCTGGCGCAGGTGGACAGCAAGTGGGGCGGGGTCAGCCACGAGGTCAGCCTGATGTTCCAGTGCGCCTTCCTCCAGAACTGCCAGTGGCTCAACGATCCCAGCAGCTCGCTGGAGAACCAGGCGCGGGCCGTGGTCAGCCCGCGGGCGTTCGGGAGCTTCGTCTTCCCCTCGGACAACATCCGGCTCCGCGAGATCGCGGTGTCGTATGACCTCCCCGCCGGCTGGGCCCAGGCGATCCGGGCCTCCAACGCCAGCGTGACCCTGACCGGCCGGAACATCGCCCTGTTCACCGATTTCCCGGGCTACGATCCCGAAATCCAGACGGCGGCCGGCCAGCTTGGCGACGCCGTGCCCTACAACTTCGTGCAGCAGGGACAGAACCGGACGTTCATCCTGCGCATCAACCTTGGCTTCTGAGGAGCACACGATGACGACGCGCATGCGTTTCACGCGCACCGGCCTGGCTCTCGCGGCAGCAATCCTGCTCGGGGCGGGATGCTCCACGGACGAGCTGCTCGACGTGGACAACCCCGACGTGATCGATCCGGGCAAGCTGGGCACGGCCCAGGGGGCCAACGCCCTCTATGCCGGTGCCATCGGCGACTTCGCGCTCGCCCACGACGGCGGGCAGGGCCCCCTCGGCCTGTTCGGCGGGGTGGTCATGACCGGCGGCCTCTTCTCGGACGAGTTCCGCTTTGGCGGCACCCCGCCGGAAGTCCGCCAGCTCGACCTGCGGGACGTGCAGAAGGAGAACTCCTTTTTCCGGGACACCTACCTGGCCATGCACCGGTCCCGGGAATCGGCGGAGCGGGCCGCGGTGGCGCTGGCCAAGATCAACGCCACCGACAAGCGGGTCGGCGAGACCTACGGGCTCGCCGGCCTGATGACCGCCATCATCGGCGAGCACTTCTGCTCCGGCACCCCCTTCAGTTCCACCCTCGGGGGCACCATCGAGTACGGCGACCCGCTGCCCACCGACCAGATCATGGACCTGGCGCTGGCCAAGCTCCAGGCCGGACAGGCGGCGACCGGCGGAGACCCGACGGTCACCAGCCTGCTGGCGGTGGTCCGGGGGCGGGCGCTGCTCAACAAGGCCCAGTACGCCCAGGCGGCGACTGCGGTAGCGGCGGTCCCCACCAGCTTCACCTACACCGCCAACCACTCGGCGGCCGACGCCCGCACCCAGAACATGATGAAGGCCTTCATCTTCGACTTCGACTACCTGTCGGTGTCGGACGGTGAGGGCGGCAACGGGCTCAACTTCGCCTCAGCCAACGACCCGCGCCTGGTGGTGGACAACCCGCCGCCCGGCGTGTCGCGGTTCGACGGGGAGACCCCGCACTTCCGCTTCCTCAAGTACAACAGCTTCGATGCGCCGGTGGTGGTGGCGAGCGGCGTCGAGGCCCGGCTGATCGAGGCCGAGGCGGCCCTCCGGGCCAACGACGTCAACGGCTGGCTCGGCAAGCTGAACGCCGCCCGGCTCTTCTACCAGATGTCGCCCGTGGCCGATCCCGGGAACGCCAACGCCCGGGTCGACCTGATGTTCCGGGAGCGGGCTTTCTCGCTGTTCGGCACCGGACACCGGGTGGGTGACATGCGGCGGCTGGTGCGGCAGTACAATCGCCCGGCCAATACGGTGATCCCGACCGGGGCGTACCACAAGGACAACCTGATCCGGGGAGCGGACCAGAGCTTCGTGGTGCCGGCGTCCGAGGAGAACAACCCGAAGTTCCAGTCGAGCGCCTGCAACAAGCTCGGGTCCTGAGGCCGGGGCCATCGATGTGAGCCAGGGAGCCGCTTCGGCGGCTCTCTGTGCTTCGGGCTCCACCATCCCCAACCTCGCCATGACCGATCGTCAGCCCAGCGTGCAGGTGCCCGTCGCGGAACTCGAGGCCAACCCCTACCCGGTCTTCCACCGGTTGAGGCGGGAGCAGCCAGTCGTCTGGGTCGAACCCGTCGGAATGTGGTTCGTCACCCGCTACGACGATGTCGTGCAGGTCCTGCGGGATTCGGTGCGGTTCACGACCGACGCCCCCGGCTCGACGATCCGGGACACCTTCGGCGCACAGATGCTCAGCGCCGACGGGGACGACCAGCGGCGCTTCAAGAGCGCCTGTGCGGCGCCGTTCAATACCCGGGCGGTGCGCGAGGGCGCGGCCGCCCTGGTCGAGGCCAAAGTGACCAGCCTCCTCGCCTCGGCGGCAGGTGCCGCCAGGGCCGAGCTGCGCACCGGCCTGGCCGGGCCCCTCGCGCTCTACACCATCGCGACGGTCCTGGGCATCCCGGAACGCCACCACGGCGCCATCCGCGGCTGGTACGACGCCTTCGCGGAGTCGCTGGCGAACTTCGGCTGGGACCCGGTCGTTCGCCAGCGGGGCCACCAGGCGGCGAAGGAGTTCAAGGCCTTGGTGCGTCCCCTGCTGGCGGAGTTGGCAACGGAGGCTCCCCACTCACTGCTTGGCGCGCGTGCGGCCATGGCCCCTCCACCACTCTCCGAGGAGGAGATCATGGGCAACGCCCTGATCATCCTGTTCGGCGGGATCGAGACCACCGAGGCGATGATCCTCAACGCGCTCTGGGCGATCCTGACCCAACCCGGGATCCTGGCGCTGGTGCGGGAGCGACCGGATCGACTGGGTGACGTGATCGAGGAAGCCACCCGGTGGGAGTCGGCGGTGCAGAGCTGCACCCGCCACGCCACCGAGGCGGTGGTCCTCCGCGGCGTGGCGATTCCTGCCGGGGACACCGTGCAGTGTCTCCTGGGCGCCGCCAATCGTGACCCGTCAGTGTTTCCGGAGCCGGATCGCTTCGATCCCGACCGGCCGAATCTCGCGGCCCATCTTGCCTTCGGCAGCGGTCGCCATTTCTGCCTCGGGGCTGCCCTGGCGCGGTTGGAGGCCCAGACCGCCATCTCGGCCATGCTGGCGCGCTGGCCGGTGCTGCGGCTGGAGAATCCCTTGCGGGATGCTCCCAGGGGCATGGAGTTCAGGAAGCCAGCCGAGCTCCACATTGTTCTGGATGACCGGGGATAGGTCGCCCGCCGTCCTGGGCCGGGCGGTGGCCGTCCTGGCCGGCCCATTGTTCGACATCGCGATCCCCCGCCAGATTCCTGCCGAAGCCAGACCACCCTCTTCGGAGCTGAGATGACCATGTTCCCGGGCCTGATGCAGGATTGGCCGCTCACGATCAACCATTTTCTCGACCGGGCCCGCCGGATCTACCACCGGAAGACCATCGTGACCAAGACGGTCACGGGGATGCACCGGGAGACCTACGAGGAGTTCGGCAACCGGGTCGAGCGCCTTGCGGCGGCACTGGCCGGACTTGGGGTCCGCCCCGGGGCCCGGGTGGCCACCTTCGCCTGGAACTCGTTCCGGCACCTCGAGGTGTATTTCGCGGCGCCCTGCATGGGGGCGGTGCTCCACACTGTGAACATCCGGCTGTTCCCCGAGCAGATCGTTTTCATCTGCAACCACGCCGAAGACGAAGTGGCCTTCGTGGACGCGTCGGTCTGGCCGCTGTTCGAGAAGCTGCGGCCCCATCTGAAAACCATCCGGCACGTCATCGTCATGCCGGACGTCCCGATGCCGGCGCTGCCCCCGGGCACCATCGACTACGAGGCCCTCCTCGCGGCCGCGCCGGCGTCGTTTCCCTGGCCACGACTCGACGAGAACTCCGCGGCCGGGATGTGCTACACCTCCGGCACGACGGGCAATCCCAAGGGCGTCGTCTACAGCCACCGGGCCATCGTGCTGCACTCGCTGGTCCAGGCCCAGAGCGACCTCCTGGCCGTCAACGAGCGGGATGTCTGCCTCTCGATCGTCCCGATGTTCCATGTGAACGCCTGGGGCCTGCCGTTCACCGGCACCATGATCGGCGCCACCCAGGTCTACCCCAGCCACTTCATGACACCGAAGGACCTCCTCGGCCTGATCGAGCAGGAGCGGGTCACCTTCGTCGGCGGCGTGCCGACGATCGTCGGCGCGATGTACCAGCAGCTCAAGCAGCAGCCGGTCGACGTGTCCAGCCTCCGGTCGGTCGCGATCGGCGGGTCGGCGCTGCCGCAGTCGCTGATGCTCGGGTTCGAGCGGGACTTCGGGGTCAAGCTGGTGCACGCCTGGGGGATGACCGAGACCACGCCGGTCGGCACCATCTGCAACCTCAAGTCGAACATGGACGGGCTGTCGCCCGGCGAGCAGCTGGCCATTCGCCTCAAACAGGGGCTGCCGGTGCCCTGCGTCGAGGTGCGGGTGGTCGACGAGGCGGGCACGGAACTGCCCTGGGACGGAAAGTCGGCCGGCGAGCTCCAGGTGCGCGGCCCCTGGATCATTCGCGAGTACTACAACGACCCGCGCAGTGCGGAGTGCTTCATGGACGGCTGGTTCCGGACCGGCGACGTCGCCAACATCGACGCCGAGGGCTACGTCCAGCTGGTGGATCGGACCAAGGACATGGTCAAGAGCGGGGGCGAGTGGATCTCGAGCGTCGACCTCGAGAACGCCATCATGGGACACCCGAAGGTGGCGGAGGCGGCGGTGATCGCGGTCGCCCATCCCAAGTGGACCGAACGGCCCATGGCCTGCGTGGTCGCCCGGGATCCGAGCCTCACCCGGGACGAGGTCCGCCACTTCCTCAAGGGCAAGGTGGCCGACTGGTGGCTGCCCGATGACGTGGTCTTCATCGAGTCGGTGCCGAAGACGAGCGTCGGGAAGTTCGACAAGAAGGCGCTGCGGGAACGGTTCAAGGACCACAAGCTGCCCCATTAGGCGGTTGGGCGCTGGGGCCAACTGCCCAGCCGCCAACCGTCTAGCGGCGCGGCACCACGGGCAGGTCGAGGTACGATCCCTCCGGTCCCCCGTGGTGGACCGTCCACGCCACCGCACCCTCCGCCGGCAGCCGGCCGAAGGTATCCCGGTCCGCCCCGGCCAGCGCGACCCGGATCCGGTGGCCCTTCCGGAACAGCACGGAGGTCGGAAAGAGCGCGAAGCGGAGCTCGGCCACCTCGCCAGGCACCAGCGGCATGGCGTCCTTCCGCCGGTAACTCCGGAACGGCACCAGATGGCTGTAGGGCGGGGAGTCGGTCGACAGCCGGCGGTGAATCCCCCGGAGCATCCCCTCGGTCACGTAGGTCACCCGCCCGTCGGGCGCCACGTCCTCCAGGTAGACGAAGAAGTGGCCGTCGGCCGCCGTCGTGGCGAGGCGAAGGGACACCTCGGGGTGACCGGTGACCTCCAGGTCGCGGGCCAGGGGAGCGGACGTATAGGTGAGCAGCCGCCGGTCCGCCTCGCCCCGGTCGGGATAGACCACGTCGCCGCCACCGACCTGCGTGAACCACCGGTTGGTGGTGCCGGTGGTTGCGTCGAAGTCCACCGCATACTGCTCGATGCCGGGACGCGGGCGCTGGGGAGACAGGGCGGCGCCGCCGGCCAGAAACCACCGCTCGCGGGTGGTGCCGCGGACCGGCCACACCGAGGTCGACTTCCAGCGTTCCTCCCCGATGGTGTAGTAGTAGATCCTCCGGTCGCGCAGGCTGTTCCGGTTCCCACGCAGGTGGACGTCGAACCAGCACACCGCGGCCCGATCCTGTCCCGCCCCGGGTGGAGTCGGCTCCGTATCGGCCGGCAGGAATGGGCTCGCATGGTGGCCTCCGCCGTGGCTCCAGGCCCCGATCACCACGACCTGCGGGTTGGACCAGTTGATCCACCGGTGCAGCACGCCGTTCGCCGTCCCGGCGTCGAACCAGCTCGCCCAGCCGAAGATTGGGATCCTCGACAGCTCGATCGGCCGCCGCCAGCGCCAGGTGTCGGCCGCACCGATGCCGGTCCCCCAGGCGGGAATGGAGTCGTCCCGGAAGGTGAGGTGCCGGGTGGCCTCGTCCAGCCGCGGGTTGACCTGGTGTTCGCGAACCGCGGCGGCCAGCAGCGCTCCGTCCCGGTCGTCATCGACCCGCCGCACCGTGGCGGGGGGATCCCCCTGGGGCTGGTTCAGGTCGAGCGCGTGAATCAGTTGTCCCCAGGTGTCGAGCAGGAAGGTGTTGACCACCCCACCCGGAGCGACCAGGTCGGTCCAGACGTCGAAATCCATGAACCTCGGGATCACCGCCTTGAGCATCGGCCCCCCGGTCGCCGCCGCGAGCTGGGCCGTGTTCCCGAGGTAGGATGTCCCGATCGTCCCGACCGTCCCGTCGGACCACGGCTGCTCGCCGATCCAGCGCACCATCGCGCCGAGGTCGGCGACCTCCCGCGGCGACCAGGGGTAGCGCCAGGTGCCGAAGGATGCCCCCGTGCCGCGGACGTCGACCTGCACGACGGCGTACCCTCGCTGGGCCAGCAGGTGCTGGAACGGGCTCGGCGGCTGTCCGTCGGCGGCCCGCCAATACCGGGTGGCGACCAGCACCGTCGGCAGGCGCTCGTCCGGTCCCAGTCCGGTCGGGAGGAAGAGGTCGGTGGCGAGCCGGATCCCGTCGTCCATGGCGACGTACAGGGACCGCCGCTCGGCCCGCCTGGTGGTATCGGCCGCGGGGAGCATGCACCGGCTCCACGGCGCCTCCTGACCCACCCCTCCCTCGAGCGGGGCCAGGAGCAGGCCTGACAAGAGCAGCAGGGCCGCGGGGGTTCCCGTCGATCGCATCGGAGTCCTATTCCCTTCTGGTCGGATCGGGGAAACCTTTGGGGCCGGTTCCCCCGTGTCAATCACGGTATTCAGGATTGCATGCCAATGTCCGGTCCCGGTCTCCGTCGGACCATCGGCCTGCCGGGTGCGGTCTTCACCCTGGTCGGGTACGTAATCGGCGCCTCGATCTTCGTCCTGCCTGGCCAGCTGGCCGCGCGGGCCGGTCCTGGTCTGTTTCTGGCCTACCTGCTGGCGGGCGGCCTGGCGTTGCTCACCTGCCTGGCCTCCGCCCACATCGGGTCCACGCTTCCGGTCAGCGGGGCCGCCTACGTCGCCGTGTCCCGGACCGTGGGGCCCGCCTGGGGATTCCTGGTGATCTGGTACACCATCGGCGCCGTGGTCGTCGCGGAGGCCCTGGTGGCGTACGGGTTGGCGGACTATCTCGCCTACTTCGCGCCGGAACTCCCGCGCCGGGTGGTGGCGGTCACGGCGGTCGTGGCCTTCGGCGGCCTCAACCTGGTCAGTGTCCGGGGGGCGGTGGCGGCGCAGGTCGCCATGACCGGACTGCTGCTCGTCATCATCCTGGGCTTTGGTGTCGCGGCCGTCGCGCACGTCCAGCCTGATCGCTTATCGCCCCTGCTGCCGAATGGCATCACGGGCCTCCTGGTCACGGCCGTGACGGCCTACTTCTCGTTCACCGGCTTCACCGTGATCGCCGAGATCGCGGAGGAGATCCGTGATCCGGGGCGGACCATCCCCCGGGCTCTGGCCGCCAGCTTCCTCGTCGTTACCGTCGCGTACCTCCTGATCGCCGTGGCCGTGCCCGGCCTGCTGGACTGGAGGACCCTGGCCGATGTGCCGGCGCCGGTCGCCACCGCCGCCGAGACCTTCCTGCCCAGCGCCGGGGTCGGCGTGATTGCGGTCGGGGCGATGCTGGCAGCCGCCACCTCGATTCACGGCATGCTGCTGGTGCAGTCCCGCGACGTCTACGCGCTGGCACGCGACCGGCTCTTTCCGGACATCCTGTCGCGGGTCCAGTCCGGCAGCGCCATCCCCGCTCCGGCGGTGGTGCTGCTGACCGCGCTGTCGGTGGCGGGGGTGCTCGCGGGCGGGTCGATCGTTGAGTACGCCACGGTGGCCGTCCTCGGCGTGATGGTGGTGCAGGGGCTGATTGCCCTCGCCGTGATGCGGCTCCCCCGGTCGGACGAGCCCGGCCGCTTCGGGCTGGCTGCGGCCGCCCGACAGCGGCTCGGGATCGTGCTCTTCGTCGTGTCGCTGCTATTCGCCGGGGTTGGCCTGGCGAGCGGTGGCCGCAGCGTCGCCGCCTTCGCCGGCCTCACCCTGATGGGGGGCGTGTATTTTCAGGGACGCCGCCGGTTCCTCGCGCGGCGGGGCATCCACATCGCTGACCTCCTCGCCGGGCCACCTCACGCATGACGCGCCGATCGCTCCGAATCGCCACGCTCTTCCTGCTGCTGGCCGGTCCTCTCTCCGGACAGGCCGACCCACACCGCCAGGTCGCGGAACGCGTGCTCCGTTCCACTCCGCTGATCGACGGCCACAACGACCTGCCCTGGCTGATCCGCGAGCAGGCCGGGGGCAACGTGGAGGCGTACGACCTCCGTCGCCGGACACCAGGTCACACCGACCTGGAACGGCTCCGGGCCGGGTTCCTCGGTGGCCAGTTCTGGTCGGTCTACATCCCGGGGGAGATCCGCGATTCGGGCTACGCCAGGGTACAACTCGAGCAGATCGATCTCGCCCGGCGGATCATCGCGAAGTACCCGGAGGCCTTCCAGTCCGCGACGACGGCGGACGGGATGCGGCAGGCCTTCGCGGCCGGACGGATCGGATCGGTCCTCGGCATGGAAGGCGGTCACGCGATCGAGAACTCCCTCGGCGCCCTTCGCGCCTACTACAGCATGGGAGTGCGGTACCTGACCCTCACCCACAACGTCACCCTCGACTGGGCCGACGCCGCGAACGACGTGCAGCGTCACGGCGGGCTGACCCGGTTCGGGGAGGAGGTCGTGCGGGAGATGAACCGCTTGGGGATGCTGGTGGACCTCTCCCACGTCTCGCCGGCCACGATGAGTGACGCCCTCAATGTCGCCGAGGCTCCGGTGATCTTCTCCCACTCGGCGGCCCGCGCCCTGGCGGACCACCCGCGGAACGTGCCGGACTCCATCCTCCGCCGGCTGCCGGCCAATGGCGGGGTGGTGATGGTGCCCTTCGTCACCTTCTTCGTGTCGCGGCTTTCCCGGGAGTGGGGCCAGGCCCGGGACCTTGAGCAGGAGGCCCTGGGGCGGCGGCACGGCACCGACACGGTCTCCGTGCGCCGAGCCTTGCAGGAATGGGAGCGGACCCACCCGAAGCCACGGGTCCGGATCGCGGACGTCGCCGACCAGATCGATTACATCCGCAAGGTCGCCAGCGTCGACAACATCGGGATCGGCAGCGACTTCGACGGCATTCCCGAGGTGATCGACGGCCTCGAGGACGTCACCACCTACCCGGCCCTCTTCGCCGAGCTCTCGCGCCGGGGCTGGAGCGAGGCCGACCTCCGAAAACTGGCGGGCGAGAACATCCTCCGGGCGATGTCGGCGGCGGAGACCGTGGCGATGCGGCTCCGCCGCGAGCGGCCGGCCAGCAATGCGACCATCCTCGAGCTCGATGGCCGGCCGAAAGCGAACTGAGTGCTGGTCGGTTCGCTCGCGGCGCTCGTCCTGGCGGTCCTCGCCGCGGCCGACCGCACCAGGATGAGCCGGGGCGCCGCGGGACTGGTTCTCGCGGCGCTCGGCGCAGTGACTCTGCTGGTCGG
>DASWBQ010000130.1:0-5087 GCA_036390535.1 Gemmatimonadales bacterium
CCTTGAGATCCGTGGCCACCAGCGCGTCGAGCGCCTGCAGGTGGGTCTGCAGGTCCGCCTCCAGGACCCGCTGCACTTCCACCTGCTGGTCCGTCGGCCGGAAGTCGCCGCTGCCCAGCCCGTTGGCCAGGTGTCCGAACTTCGAGAGCAGCTTTGACCCGAAACGCACACCGTCCTGCCCGGTGCCGGTGAGCCGGAGGTCCACCAGGTTCATCTCGAGGTCGGACAGTTTCTGCTCCAGCCCGCGCGCCGCGTCGGCCAGCGTCGGGTCGCCGGCTGTCCGGGCCAGCGCGGCGAGCTGCACCCGCATCGCCTCGATCCGGTGTACCGCGGCGGCTCCCCTCTCCAGGTCGGCCCGGAGCGCGGCCAGCATCGCCACCTGCGCCGCGATATCTGCCTCGGTGCCGGCGGAGTGCGGGTCCTTTCGCACCTGCACGGTCCCGGTCTGCTCCACCCCGTCGACGACCAGCTTCACCGTGTACCGCCCCGGCGGCATCAGGATCGACAGCCTCGGGGCCCCGGGTGCCGACCGGCCATCCGCCCCGGGCACGATGTGCGGCGCGTACCGCGGGCTGGTCCGGAGCCGCACCTCGGTGCTCGCCTCCCCCCGCAGGTCCCACGTCACCCGGTTGATGCCGGAGCTGTTGGTGCCCCGCAGGGCCCGGACCATCCTCCCGGTCGAGTCGAGGATCGTGATCGCGGGCGCCGCCTTGGCCGGAGCGCGCAGGTAGTAGTTGATCGCAGCGCCGTACTCCGGGTTCTCTCCCGCCGTGGGATCATCGTAGGTCGTGGACGGCGCCGTGATCGGCCGGAACCGCCACGCCTCGCGGACCGGGAAGAGGTGCGCCGGCTTCGCCAGGACCGCCTCGTTCATCTGCTGCAGCGGCGTGATGTCGTCCATGATCCAGAAGCCGCGTCCGTAGGTCGAGATCACCAGGTCGTTGAACTGCTCCTGCACCACGATCCCCGACACCGGGGCATGCGGCAGGTTCTCCTGCAGCGGAATCCACCGGTCGCCCGCGTCGAACGAGACGTAGATCGCGTTCTCGGTGCCCAGGTACAGCAACCCGGGCCGCACCGGGTCCTCCGCGATCACCTTGGCGTAGCTGAGCATGCTCTTCGGAATCCCGTTCACGATCGGCGCCCAGGTCTTCCCGTAGTCCCGGGTCCGGTACACGAACGGGTCGCGGTTGTTCACCTGGTGGAAGTCCACCGTCAGGTACGCCGTCGCGGCGTCGTGGCGCGAGGGGACGATGGAGCGCACCGAGCCCCAGGCCGGGAGGCCGGGGAGGTTCCTGGTCAGGTTGGTCCAGCTGGCGCCGTCGTCGCGGGTCAGCTGCACCAGCCCGTCATTGGTCCCGATCCAGATCGTCCCCTTGTCCTTCGGGGACTCGGCGATCGCGTAGACCGTTCCGGCGTACTCGACGCCGATGTTGTCGCCGGTCAGGCCGCCCGAGCTCTTCATCCGGCTCCGGTCGTTGAGCGTCAGGTCGGGACTGATCACCTGCCAGCTCTGGCCGCCGTCTCGGGTGCGGTGCAGATGCTGGCTCCCGACGTACACGGTGTTGTGGTCGTGCGGCGAGATGTGCAGCGGCGCGTCCCAGATGAACCGGTAGCGCACGCCCTCGGCCGGCCCGTTGGATTCATGCGGCCAAACCTCGACCATCCGGAACTGCCGCCGGCTCTCCTCGAAGCGGGTCACGATCCCGCCGCGCATTCCGGAGCCGGATGAACTCGACCAGATGATGTTGGGGTCGGTCGGGTCCGGGGTCGCCCACCCGCTCTCGCCCCCGCCGACCGCGTGCCACATCCCCCGGGAAATCCCCGCGCCCCGGCCGCCCATCACCCGGCTGTTGCTCGGCCCGCGGTAGGTCGGCTCGTCCTGCTTGTTGCCGAAGACGTTGTAGGGGATGCTGTTGTCGACCGTGACGTGGTACATCTGGGCGTTGAGCAGCCGCTGCCGGAACCAGGTCTTCCCGCGGTTCTGGCTGATCGAGAGTCCCTGGTCGTGCGCCACGATCATCCGGTCGGCGTCGCTCGGGTCGATCCAGATGTCGTGGTGGTCGCCCCCCGGTGCCTCCTGGCCCTGCAGCACCCGGATGGTGGCCCCCCCGTCGATGCTCTTCGCGAATGAGGCGGTCAGGAAGTAGGTCTCGTTCTCGTTGCCGGTGGAGACCGCCATCCGGGAGTAGTAGTGCGGCCGTCCCATCGCGTTGCGGTCGCGGTTGATGAGGGCCCAGCTTTGGCCCCCGTTGTCCGACCGCCAGAGCTGGCCGTCTTCCGTGGGCTGCCCGTCCCATGGGATGCCGTCCCCCGTCTCGATCAGCGCGAAGACCCGCTGCGGATTCGTCTGCGCCATGGCGAGGGTGACCTTGCCGACCGGCTTCACCGGCAGCCCGTTGCCGGCCTGCCGGGTCCAGGTGATGCCGCCGTCCTTCGAGGCGAACAGCCCGCTCCCCGGCCCGCCGCTGGTCCGGCCCCAGGTCCGGATCTCGATCTGCCACATCCCTGCGAACAGCGTCCGCGGGTTCGACGGGTCCATCACCAGGTCGGAGCAGCCGGTGTGCTCGTCGACGAACAGCACTTTCGTCCAGGTGGTCCCGCCGTCCGTGGTGCGGAAGACGCCCCGTTCCGGTTGCGGGCCGTAGGCATGTCCCAGCGCGCAGACCAGCACCACGTCGGGGTTGGTGGGGTGAATCACCACCCGGGCGATCCGGCCCGTCTTCTCGAGCCCCATCAGGGTCCAGGTCCGGCCTGCGTCGAGCGAGCGGTACACCCCCTGCCCGACCGAGATGTGGCTCCGGATGTGGGACTCGCCGGTGCCGGCCCAGATGGTGTTCCGGTCGCTCGGGGCGATCGCCAGGGCGCCGATCGACTGCACCGGCTGGTCGTCGAAGATCGACTCCCAATGGACGCCGCCGTCCGTCGTCTTCCAGATCCCGCCGGAGGCGGAGCCTACGTAGTACGTGAGCGGATCCCCGGGGATTCCGGCGGCGGCGCTGAAGCGGTTCCCCTCAGGGCCGATCGTCCGCCACCGGAGCGCCCCGAACAGCTCGGGAGTGTAGGGACCCGCCTGCTGCGCCTGGCCCAGGACCGGGCCCGACAGGATTGCGAGAGCGAAGAACGCGAAGCGAAGCGTGATGGGCACGGGGCCTCCGTCGAGATGCGTCGGGCGCGTGGCGGGATGGCGGGGAGATACGACTGAATGATAGCTTCGGCGGCGACGGCTTCACCCGTGCCCCGGGATTCGCTCATGCGTCGCCTCCTTTCCTGCCTGATCCTGCTGCTGGCCACCGCGGTGCCCCTCGCCGCCCAGAGCGGCACCTATCCGCAGCTGGTCGCCCTCTTCCGCGAGTGGCGCGCCTTCGAAGAACCGCCGCGGGTGGACGGCGCCCCCGACTACACCCCCGCCACCAACACCCGCCGTCTCGCCGAACTGAAGCGGTACCAGCAGCGGCTCCTGGCCATAGACACCGCCGGCTGGTCGATCCCCGAGCAGGTGGACCATCACCTGGTGCGGGCCGAGATGAACGGCATGGCGTACCACCTCACGGTGCTGCAGCCATTTGCGCGCGACCCGGCCTACTACGCTTCGGTCCGCACCGAGGAGAGCGACACCCCCGCCGAGGAGGGACCCACCATCCACGGCGCGATCCGCCTCTGGCAGTTCGGCATCTGGCCCCGGACCCGGCTCGATACCCCGAAGCCCCTCACCCCCGATGAGACGCGCCGGCTCACCACCGCGCTCCGGAGCGTGCCGCCCCTGCTCCGCCAGGCGCGGACCAACCTTGCCGCCAGCAACGCCCGCGACCTCTGGGTCGGCGGGGTCCGCGCTTTCGAGGAGCAGAGTGAGGCTCTGACGAACCTCCAGCGCCGGGTCGAGGGAGGCGACCCCGGCCTGGTCGGCGCCATCGGCGCGGCCCGCACCGCCACCGACAGTTTCGCGCAGTGGCTCCGGGCCGAGGCGCCGAAGCGCACCGGGCCCTCCGGCATCGGCAAGGCGCAGTACACCTGGTTCCTCCGGAACGTCCTGCTGGTGCCGCTGTCATGGGAAGAGGAGGTCACCATCACCCGGCGGGAGCTGGCCCGGGCCCACGCCTCGCTCCGCCTCGAGGAGAGCCGGAACCAGTCTCTCGCGCCGCTCCCGGTGGCCGACACGCCCGAGGAGTACGCCGCCCTCCAGGACCGCGCCATTCCGCGCTACCTGCAGTTCCTGGAGCGGCAGGGCCTCCTCACCATGCAGCCTTGGATGGAACGCGCCCTCCGCGAGCGGCTGCCGGGCTTCGCGCCGGTGGCCACTCGCGACTTCTTCATGCAGGCCACCCAGCGCGACCCGATTCCCCTCTGGACCCATCTCTATCACTGGTGGGACAACTGGCGCCTCCGGGAGGGTGCCCATCCGAGCCCGATCCGTCGCGGCCCGCTCCTCTACAACGTCTGGATGAGCCGCGCCGAGGGAATGGCCACCTCGATGGAGGAGTGGCTGATGCACGCCGGGCTGTATGACGACAGCCCCCGCTCCCGCGAGATCGTGTGGATCATGCTGATCGCTCGGGCCGCGCGCGGCCTCGGCAATCTCTACGCCCACTCCAACGACCTCACCATGGCACAGGCCGGCGACATCCACGTCAACTGGACGCCCCGCGGCTGGATGCGCCGCGACCCGCTGCTCGGCTTCGAGCAGCACCTCTACCTGCGGCAGCCCGGCTACGGGGCGAGCTACATCACTGGTGGCCGGCTGATGGAGGAGACGATCGCCGAGCGGGCCCGCCAGTTGGGCGACCGGTTCAGCATGCGCCGCTTCTTCGACGAAGTGGACGCGGCCGGGATGATCCCGGTCTCGATGATCTACTGGGAACTCACCGGCGACGACCGGATGGTCCGCGAGCTCCGGGAAGGGGCGGGCCCGCTCCCCTTCCGCTGAGCCCCTTCAGGGGGACGGGAGCACCGGCACGACGATGTGGCTCGGGTGGCTGGCCGAGTGGTGGATCCTCATCTTTCCCACCACGGTCCGGGTGACCAGGCCCTCGTCTTCGCCGGTGTTCGAGTTGGGGAACTGGAAGTTGTCCAGCGCGTTCATGACCGCC
>DASWBQ010000131.1:0-11489 GCA_036390535.1 Gemmatimonadales bacterium
GTCGGGGCCTCTCGGGTGTACAGCAGGGGGACGCCGCGGCTGGTACCTCCCGCCCGCACTTCGAGGGCGCGCTCCAGGCAGGGCACCCCATCCGGCGAAGTGGCCTGCCGCGCATCGGTGAACCACACCTCCACGCCCGGACCCTGCAGGACAAGGCTGTCGGCCGGGGCTGGTGCCGGACCGCCGGCGGCGCTGGAATCGGATGGTGTGCCTGCATCGGGGGCGGGGCTGCACGCCGAAGCGAGCAGCACCACGGGCAGCCATCGACGGCTCATGGTGGCACCTCGTTGGGCGGGGATGCCTCGGCGCCCTCCTCGAGCGCGGCGACCGGGATCCCCTCGGCCGTTACGGCCAGGGCCTCCCGGAGATGCGGAGACCGCCGCAGCAGCCGCATCCACAGCATGGTGGCCCCGACCCCGGCCGCAGCGCCTCCCATGATGGTCACACCGAGCGACAGGTTGGCGCCCTCCACGGGCACGACCGCCGCCGCCCCGGCCCAGGCCCCGAAAAACGAAGCTGCCCACGCGATCAGGGGCGTGAGCAGCCAGCCGACCAGCCGGGCGAGGAAGTGAAGGAACCGCACGACCCGTTACCGCCGGGCCCCCATCCCCGTCGCGAGCACGGTCAGGGCGAGCGCCGGCAAGAAGGCCACCGCCATCGTCCCCAGTCCGAGATGCGCTCCCGGGAACCCGCCAAAGGCGGCCGCCGCTCCGATGACCGCCGCCAGCACGAGCGACATCACCAGCACGTTGACCGGAGCCGGCTCACCAGCCTTGGCCGCGGTATTGGCGAGGGCGTACGCCCCGAACCACGAGAGGTAGGTGCCGGCCATCCACCACACCGGCAGGTACCACCAGTTGCTGCCGCCGCCGATTTCGTGCCAGCGGTTCGTGTAGGTCCCGATCCACTGCAGACCCAGGGAGTCGATCAGGGTGAAGACTACGGTGGCCCAGAGCCCGATGCCGGCGGCCCCGGCGATCCCCTCGATGGTCCGGGCGCGGGTCCAGAGCCCCGGCAGGACTGTCGTGGCCGCGACGCCGCCGAAGACGATGACCGACCGGAGCGCCAGCTCCGGGATGCCATCGAGAAACCGCGAGATCAGAGAGAAGCCCAGCACCAGGGCCGCTTGGATGACGCCCAGCAACGCCCCCTGCCGGAGCAGATGAACGAGGTTGGTCTGGTCGTGACTCGCCGACGCGTGGACCGCCGAGGTCATGAGCTGGGCTCCGTGGGGAAAGGTCTAATTTAGCCGAGCCGGCTGACGGATGGCAGAGGGCCGCAACGCATCCTCACCCGGCAGCGCGGCCCCCGGCCACCTGGGCGACCGCCGGAGCAACCACTTCGGCCAGCGCCTCCGGTGTCGCCTCGACGCCGAGTTCCGCCAGGCTGACGGCCACCTCCCGGAGCGCCGGCGGGATCGGATTGCGGATGTTGATGCCCACCCCGATCACGACCCACAGAGGGGTGGAGCCTTCCCAGCGAGCCTCGCTCAGAATACCGGCGAGTTTCCGCCCGGCCACGAGGAGATCGTTCGGCAACTTGAGGGTGATGGGTGGGAGCCCCGCCAGCGTGGCCTGAAGGACGCCGGCAATCGCCTCGCCGGCGCGGATGCTCAGACCCTCCATGGACTCCGGCCCAGGCGGCCGGCAGAGCACCGACAACCAGAGCCCGCCTTGGGGCGACGCCCAGGTCCGGCCCCGACTTCCCCGCCCTCCGCTCTGGGTCCGCGCGGCCACGGCGGTCCCATGCGGCGCACCCAGTTCCGCGAGCCGGTGCGCCTCGTCCATCGTCGACACCAGATGGTCGTGCCAGCGGATCATGCTGGCCGGATCACCGTGTACCAGAGGATCGTGAAGATCCCCACCGCGGCACAATACCATCCGAAGAGGTGGAAGCGCTGTGACCGGAGCAGCGCGATCAGGAACCGGATCGCCCAGATTCCGGAGGCGAGCGCGGCGACGAACGCCACCACGAATCCCGGCGACAGCAGGTCCGTCCCCGCCGGGATGTGACGGGCCTCGAGCAGCCCCGAGCCCGCGATGGCGATGATCGACATCAGGAAGGAGAACTCCGCGGCCTCCACCGCGGCCACGCCGGACCAGAGTCCCGCCATGATGGTCGTGCCCGACCGTGAAATCGCCGGCAGGATGGCCACGGCCTGCCCCAGGCCCATCCAGAGGGCGGCCCGCCAGGTCACTTCGGTGGACTTGGCGCGGGCCAGCAGCGGTCGCGTGAGCCAGAGGATTCCGGCGGTCACCAGGAACTGCACCCCGAGACTCACCCCGGACTCGAAGGTGTCGGCGAAGAAGTCGCGGAAGCCGATGCCCGCCACGGCGGCCGGCACGGAACCCAGCAGCAGCAGCCCGGCATAGCGCCAGGCCGACCTCTCCCGGCTGATCAGCCCGTGCAGCAGCCCGCGGATCCGGGGCGCGTATGCCACAAAGACGCTCAGCAGCGTGGCCAGGTGGAGGCCAACCTCGAAGTAGAGCCCCGGCGACTGCCAGCCGAGCAGCTCTTCGGCGAGCACCAGGTGACCCGACGAGGAGATCGGGAGAAACTCGGTGAGCCCCTGGACCAGTCCCAGCACCAGCCCGTCGAACAGCGACGGCGTCATGTGATCATCCAATCATCTCGGCGTACAGCTGCTCGTACATCGGGACGACCCGCTCGGCGGAAAAGTCCCGGGCCCGGCGGACCGCCGCATCGGCCATCGCCCGGTGGGCCGAGGGGTCGCGCAAGAGGTCGATGGCGCGACGGGCCATCGCCTCCACCGCGCCAGGCGACTCCAGTATCCCGTTGACCCCGTCCTCGATCACCTCCGGCACCCCGCCGACCCGGGTGGAGACCACCGGCGAGCCGCAGGCCATGGCTTCCAGTGCGGCGAGCCCGAACGACTCGAGCTGAGACGGGAGCAGGAACAGGTCCGATGACTGGAAGAGGGCCGCAATGGTGTCGATCCGGCCGAGAAACCGGACGTCCCGCTCGACCTGCAGTTCACGGGCCTCACGCTCGGCGTCGGCCCGCTCCGGGCCATCGCCGATCATCAGCAGGGTGGCGGGCAGCGCCCGCCGCACCCGGGCGAACACCCGCACCACGTCCCGCACCCGCTTCACCTCGCGGAAATTCGAGGCGTGGGTGAGGATCCGGTGTCCGGGAGGCGCCAGACCTTCCCGGGACGCCGCGGCGGACGGGAGGTACTCCTCGAGGTTCACGAAGTTGGGAATCACCCGTATCGGGCGCCGGACACCGAAGGCCCGCTGGGTTTCGTCGCGGAGGTATGCCGAGACCGCGGTCACCGCGTCCGACTGCTCGATCGAGAACTTGGTGATCGCGTAGAAGCTCAACTCCTGCCCGACCAGCGTGATGTCGGTGCCGTGCAGGGTCGTGATGATCTTGAGGTCCCGCTGCCCCCGGAGCATCTCCCGCGCCAGGTACGCGGTGGTGGCGTGGGGGATGGCGTAGTGGACGTGCAGGACGTCGAGGCCGATCTGGAGGGCCACCTCATGCTGCTTCGACGCCAGCGCCAGGGTGTAGGGATAGTGGTCGAAGAGCGGATAGTGGCCGGTGGTGGTGTCCACTTCGTGGAAGTAGACCCGCTCGGCGTAGCCGCGGAGCCGGAACGGCTGGGCATAGGTGATGAAGTGCACCTCGTGCCCGTGGCGCGCCAGCGCCAGTCCGAGCTCGGTGGCCATCGCCCCCGATCCTCCGTAGGTCGGATAGCTGGTGATGCCGATCTTCATGGTGCCATCGCTTTCCAGGCCGCCGCGATCACGGCCGCGATTTCCTCGGCCGGCCGGGTGGCATCGAGGGCCAGAACGTCACTCCGCAACTGGTGGCGAAACCAGGTCTCCTGCCGTTTGGCGTACTGCCGGGTGGCCGTGGCGATGGCCTCGGCCACCGATTCGCGCGGACGCTCGCCATGAAGGTACTGGACCGCTTCCCGCACCCCGACGGCGTCCAGGCCGGGCACACCGCCGGGATGGCCTTCCGCCAGCACCGCAGCCACTTCCTCGATCAGTCCCCGACGCAGCATCTCGACCGCCCGCTGCTGAATCCGGCGGTGGAGCACCGCGCGGGGCACCGACAGGACAACATACCACGGGGTGATCACCCCGGCGGCGCGGGCCGCCTGCTGCCAATGGGAGAGCGAATGCCCGGTGAGCAGGGCGATCTCGATGGCCCGGGCCGCCCGCTGGCGTCCGCCGCCGCGGAACCCGGGATCGAGCCGCGCCGCCCAGCGGACCAGGTCCGGATCCGGAAGCCCGGCCGCCCACGCCGAGAGCTCGGTGCGGCGGGCCCGGTCCAGCGGGGGCTCACGGAACAGCCCGTCCGCCAGGGCGCGCACATACAGTCCGGTCCCGCCGACCACCACCGGGAGCGGGCCCCGCCGGCGAATGTCCGTGATCCACTGCGCCGCCTCGACGGCAAACCGGCCCGCGCTGTATCGCTCCCCCGGCTCGATCAGATCGACGCCATGATGCGGCACCCGCTTCCGTTCCCGCCGGGTGGCCTTGGCCGTGCCGATGTCGAGACGGCGGTAGACCTGTCGGGAATCGGCGGACACCACCTCGAGCGGCAGGTGGGCGGCAAGCGCCAGGGCCACGGCGGTCTTGCCGACCGCCGTCGGTCCGACGATGACCGGGACCCTAGCGCCGGCCAAACCGTCGCTCCAGCTCTTCCCGGGGAAGCTGCACGATGGTGGCCCGCCCGTGCACGTCGTGTGCGGGCAGGGCCGTGGAGAAGAGGCGATGCAACAGCCGGCGCATCTCCGGTTCCTGGAGCGGCGTCCCGGCCTTGATCGCCGCCCGGCAGGCGAAGGTCGCCGCGAACCGTTCGAGCCCGTTGGCCCAGGCCGCGAAGCGGCCCCCGGCCAGGTCGGCCACCAGCTCGCGGAAGCAGGCTTCCGCGTCGAACCGTGGGTGGGGCGCCGGGACCGCGTGCACGATCACCGTGCGACCGCCGAAGGGTGCGACCTCGTACCCGACCCGTTCCAGCAGATCACGGTGCCGCTCGACCGCCTCGAGCTCTTCGTCATTGAGCGCGATCGTCAGCGGCAGCAGGAGTCGCTGCGACGTGGCGCCGCCCTGGGCCAGCAGCCCCATCGCTTCCTCGTAGAGCACCCGCTCGTGGGCCGAGTGCTGGTCCACCATCACCAGCCCCTCCGGCGACTGGAACACGATGTAGCTGTCGAACAACTGCCAGACCGCTGCCGCGAACGGGGTCACTTCGCCGGGGCTGGGTCGCGGTCCCTCGGTCCGCTCCGATTCTCCGAAGAGGTCGGTCAGGCCCGGCCCGGCAAGGTCACCCCCGGGGGCGCCCCGTGGCGAAGCGACCGCCGCATCGGGCATCGGACGCCACTCTCCGAGGGGCGCCGCTGCCGCGAGGCCGCCGAGGGCATGACGGACCGCCTCTTCCACCGTCCGTTCCGCTCCGATCCGGTCGCGGAACCGCACCTCGAGCTTTGCCGGGTGCACGTTCACGTCGACCTCGGCCGGGTCCACCTGCAGGTCGAGGAAGAGGCTGGGCCGGTCGCCCGGGTGCAACGCGGAGCGGTATCCCGCTTCCGCCGCCCGGACCAGGAAGGGGTCACGAAACGGCCGCCCGTTGACGAAGAGCTGGACCCGGCGCCCCGTGGGCCGCGCATCACCAGGGCGCTGCGCAAAGCCCTCCACGGCGAAGCCTCCTGCCGCATAGCGCACCGGGATCAGCGTGCCGGCGAGGTCACGTCCCCACACCGCCGCCAGCCGGTCGGCACGACTCTGGTGGGCAGGAACCCGCAGGCGTTCCTGGCCATCCGCCACGAATTCAAACCCGACCTCGGGATGTGCCAGGGCGAGGGTGGCAACCGCCTCCCACGTAGCACGGGTCTCACTCCCGACGGACCGGAGAAACTTCCGCCGGGCCGGGGTATTGAAGAACAGACCGCGCACGGTGACGGTCGTCCCGCGCCGGCGGACGGCGTCCGTCACCGCGTCCACCCGGCCCCCGGTCACGGCGATCCGGGTGCCCGAACCGTCGGCGGCAGCCGTCACCATCTCGAAACGGGACACCGAGGCGATTGCGGGCAACGCCTCGCCGCGGAACCCGAAGGTGGCGATCCCGACGAGGTCGGAGGCCGCGCTGATCTTGCTGGTGGCGTGACGCTCGATGGCGAGAATGGCGTCCTCGCGGGGCATCCCACCGCCGTCATCCCCGATTTCGATCAGGGTCTTGCCCCCGCTTTCGACGGCGACCCGGACGGTGGTCGCGCCGGCATCGAGGGCGTTCTCCACCAGCTCCTTCACCGCGGAGGCGGGCCGCTCCACCACTTCGCCGGCCGCGATCTGGTCAGCGACGGCGTCGGGGAGGACCCGAATCCGGGGGCGTGCGGCGGTGGACATCGGCGAAATTTAGTCGAGAGTCGAGAGTCGAGAGTCGAGAGTCGAGAGGCGAGCAGCGACGGCGTCAGCGCGGCACTCTCAGGACCGCGCCCTCCGGCAGCCAACCGGTCAGTCCGGCCTCGGAGCGGACGAGGTGCCAGCCGGGGCGCGAGCTGACGACCTCGACGACAGCGAGCGGGTCGGCCGTGCCGGCCTCGGCTGCCAGACCGTGCGGGGCCTGACGCAACACGGCCGCCCGGCTGACCACGCCGATCGGACGCGCGTAGGCCCGCGCCACCAGCGCTCCGGCCAGGCCCGCACCCAGGGCCAGGCTCCCCGCCAGCCACATCAGGCGACGGCGGCGGAGCGGCACGGCGAGCCAGGCCACCGCCCACGCCATCACGGCCACCAGGCCCCACTCGACGGGAGTCAGGGGCGAGACCCGCCCGGCGCTTTGCAGATCGGCACTCCGCGATGCCAGTCGTCGCCAGCTCTCCTCCATCACCCCGGCCCGCGGCGCGAGCCGGCGGGCGGCGATCCACATGGCGGCCGCACGGGCATCCTGCCCGGTTTCCCACGCGGCGGCGCCATCGGCCCACCACTCCACCGGATCGGGGCGGGACTCCGCGTGAAGGGCCGACGCCACCGGGCCAGTCATCAGCAGGAGGACCGTCAGTCCCGCAACCCGTCGCGGCCAGGCGGCGAGCACCTGTCGGGTCGCAGGCTCGAGCGCCGTCGCGATGCCCGAACCCTCGGGGGCAAACCGGCGCGTGGCGAGCTGCCCGTAGAGACGCGCCGCCTCGGCACTCAGCGCCGGGTCGAGGCCTCTCGCCCGCAGCGCACTGGCGAGCCGGTCTTCGCGCCGGGCATCGGCATCGGGCACGGCGCCCCGGATATGAGCGACCAGCTGATCGGCCGCATTCAGGCCCGGCGCCTCGTCCCGGACGCGGGCCCTGGCGCGGAACCTCCCGCGGAAGGCCACGAGCGGAGGGGCCACGAGCAGGACCACCATGACGGCCCAGACCGCAGGGGTGAAGCGCCAGAAACCCAACGGTGCGTGGGTCAGGGTGGCGGGCGGCTGTCGCCGTTCCGTGGTCGGGGTCGCCGGGAGTACCGGGAGTACGCTGGCCCGAGCCGTCGCCTCGCGCCAGCTACCCTGCGCGACGTCAAAGTACCGGTAGCGGAGCTCCGGCAGGGCCAGCGTCCCCGCGGAGTCGACGACCACGAGGAAGCGGAACCGGCGGGTCCCGCCGAATTCACCCGCCGTCAGGCGGAGAGCGTCCCTGGTCCCGTCGGCGTATCCGCGACTGCCCTCAGGCCACCGCACCGTGGGGGAGGACCAGAGAGCGAGGTTCCCTTTCCCCGTGAGTACCACGGTCACCGGAATCGGCTGGCCCGCCCGGGCAGGATCGGGTGACAGCTCGTACCCAAGCTCGAGCCCGGTCCCGACCGCGCCGGCGCCCCCGGGCGGCAGACCGCGAACGGTCACCGAGCGCGCCGGGCTGGCTCGCTCCACTGCCTGCTCGTCCGTGAAGTACTGGCGCCCCGCGGGGACGGCGTACGTCAGGCCGGCGGACGGGATCCGCAGGGTCCCCTCGTCCACCGGGAAGAGCACCTGGTGGGCCACGTAGATGTCATACCAGACCTCGCCCACGAGCCGGCTGGCGGCGACCCCGGCGACGGATGGCTGGACTGCCGTGTAAACTCCTTCCACGGTGGGAGGCCGGATGGTGGGCGGACGACGGAGACGGCCAAGGAGATCCCGCGGGAACCAGGCCGCGGTGACCACATCCACCTGCTGGCCCACGACCACGAGGGAATCGGAGACCAGCAGGCTGACGGCGACCTCACCCGGCGCCGGCGGCGTCGCGCGCGCCAGCATCCGTTGCACCCGTGGACCGACCGACGGCGCGGGCGCCCGGCCGGCTTCGACCGCGACCTCGATTTCCGGCGAGATCGCCGCCCGGATGCCCTGCTCGAATCGCACCCCTCCGACCCGCCACAACCCGGCGCGCTGGGCGCGGAGCCGCAACTCGAGCACCAGCAGTTCAGCACCCCCGGGAGTCGTCCCGGGTTCGCGGCGCTCGGCGCGACCGATCAAGCTGAATCCGTCGAGGGGACCCGGCGTGATCTGGACCGGTAGGCCGGGTTCGACCAGCACCCGGACCGTGTAGGTGAGTGCCTCGCCGATCCCGATCCGGTCCCGGTCGACCTCTGCCGAGATCTGCAGATCCTGTGCAGCCATCGGGCCGAATGGCGGCGCCACGACAGGGCTGCCGCCGGTAAGCGCGCCGGCCACGAGGACCGCGAGAAGAGTGGCCATCACCAGTCCTTGGTGTTGGCCGTGGTCCGGAGCCGCTGGCGACGGAGCACGTTGGCGCGCGTGGAGGCTTCGTTCTGCGACACGGCGGAGAGGATCGCATCCGCCTCGGAACGTGACAACCCCGACGCGGGCGCCGGCTGATCCTGGGCGCCGCCACTGGGACGCTGGGCCGCCGCAGACGGTTGCGGCGGCGAGGGGGGCCGTCGCCTGACCAGCAGCTCGAGGTTCCATTTGGCGTCCCGGGCGTCGGGCGCCAGCAGCAGGGCCTGGCGGAACCGGGCCGTGGCTTCGGCTTCGCGTTCCTCTCGCACGGCGGCGTTCTGCCGAGCCTGCTGCAGCGCCGCCACTCCGAGGTTGTACAGCGCCTTGTACCGCAATCCGGGGTCGAGTGACGCGGCGGCCCGTCCGAGCGCATCGCGCGCGCCGTCCAGGTCACCGGCGGCCAGCGCGGACGTCCCCGCGTTGAACCAGCTGGTGTCACGCCCGGTGGCCTGGGCCTCCTGGCGGAACGCCGCCGCGGCCTGCGCGGCGCGGCCCTGCCGGGCGAGACGATCCCCCAGGCCGGGGCGCTGGGCCTGGCCGGCCTGGGTCAGGACCAGAAGGCCCAGGCCCGCGAGGCTCGCCCCTCGCCGCGTCGTGGTGTGCAGGAGCAGCGCCAGGGCCGACACCAGTGCCGCGACCCAGGCGAGCGGGGTGAGGTCCGCCAGCCGGCGCTCGCGGAGCGGACGCCGGCTCAGCGCGCCGAGTTCCTCGCGGATCGCCCCCGCCTGGTCGGCGCGCTCCGCGGGAATCAGGAGTCCGCCGGAGGCCTCCACGATGGCGCGCAGCTGAGCATCGCGGCGGGCGGTCATCACCTCCTCGCCTTCGGGGTCCCTCTGGTACTCGATGAGGGTCCCCGCGGGGTCCCGGACCGGAATCCGCACCGGAAGTTCGCCTCCCTGCGCCACCATGATGAGCCGAACCCCGTCCTGGCCCAGGGCTCGCGCCGCCGCCGCCGCCGCCTCGAGTGAGTCGTGGCCCTCCCCGTCGGTGAAGAGGACCACGGCGCGATCACCGCCTTCGGGAGTGTCCTGCAGCACGGCCGCCGCCTGCCGGAAAACGGAGGCCAGGGCGGTGCCCCCCGCGCTGGCCAGGTCCGGGTCGAGGGTCTGCAGGTACAGCATCACGGCCGAGTGATCCAGGGTGAGGGGCGCCAGGAGGTAACTCTGGCCGGCGAACGCGATCACGCCGATGCGATCGGCGGGAAGGTCCTGCACCAGCCGGGTGGCCTCGCGAATCGCGCGCTGGAGCCGGTTGGGAGCCTGGTCCTCGGCCAGCATCGACCGGCTCACGTCCACGGCGATCAGCACGTTGAGCCCAAGGCCACCGGTCTCGCGCACCCCACGCGCGCCCCGTGGCCCGGCGAGGGCCACCGCGCCGGCAAGCGCGGCCAGGCCGAGCAACGGCACCGAGCTTCCGGCGCGACGACCCGCCAGGCGGCGGGCTGCCGGTGACCAGGCCGCGGCGAGCCGCAGCCGCCGGCGCTGGGACCACCACCCCAGCCCCGCAATCAGCAGGGTGACCAGCGGAGCGGCCCAGAGGAGCCAGGGGATCTCGAACCTCACGGCACCCTCACGACCCGGGTCGCCCCGAGGAGCAGCTCGATGGCCAGCAGCAGCAGCGCCGCCGCCACGAACGGCCGGGTCGCCTCTTCCCGATTGCCATAGAGGTCTTCCGACTGCGCGGTCCGCTCCATGGTGTCGATCTGGCGAAAGATCCGCTCGAGAGCCGCCCCGTCGGTGGCGCGGAAGTAGCGTCCCCCGGTCCGATCGGCGATGTCGCGAAGCAGCTCCTCGTCGATCCGCACCTGGACCGTCTCGTAGCGGAGGCCGCTCAGCCCCCGTCCCGTCGGCACCCTGGCCTCTCCTTCGGTGCCGACCCCGATGGTGTAGACCCGGACCCCGAGTGCCTGGGCAGCCTCCGCCGCGGTCCGCGGATCGACGGCGCCGCGGTTGTTCTCGCCATCGGTCAGCAGCACCACGACCTTCGAGGCACCGGCGACCCGCCGGAGCCGGTTGAGGGCGGTGGCGAGGCCGGTCCCGATCGCGGTCCCGTCTTCGAGCGTCCCGACCCGGAGCGCCGCGACCGATTGTTCCAGCACGGCGTAGTCCAGGGTGAGGGGAACCTGCGTCAGTGCCTCTCCGGCGAAGGCCACCAGGCCGATCCGGTCGCTGCGTCGCCCGCGGATGAAGCTCACCGCCTGGCGCTTGGCCACCTCGAGCCGGTTGGAGGGCGCGAAGTCCTCCGCCAGCATGCTGCTGGAGATGTCGATCGTGACGACGATGGCGATCCCTTCCTGCTTCACCTCCACCATGTCGCCACCGATCCGGGGACCCGCCGCGGCGAGGATCAGCGCGGCCAGCGCCACCGAGCGGCAGATCGGCGGCAGCACCACCCACCAGCGCCGGGCCGAGACCGCGGCGGGCAGGCTCACGTCGCTGTAGGGCGCGGCCGGGACGTCCTGCCGGCGGCGCCGATGCCACCAGAGCAGCAGCAGCGGGAGCAGCAGCAGCAGCCACGGACGGGCCACGCTCATGCCGCCGCCTCCCGCCGCAGCCGCGGCTCCAGCTCCGAGGCCCAGCGGGCGAGACCGATGGCGTCGGGAAAGGTGGCCTGGCCGAAGCGCGCTTCGTCGAGCGAGCGAAGCAGGTCGCCGAGCTCGTCATGGGGCCAGTCAGGCCGCGCGCCGGCCACGTGGGCCAGCACCGCCTCGGTATCGAGTCCGGGGTGCGCGCCGTCCACCCGGCGTGCCAGTACCGACCGAAGCC
>DASWBQ010000132.1:0-6173 GCA_036390535.1 Gemmatimonadales bacterium
CCCTGCTCCTTCAACGCCACCGCCGCGGCGATCGCGGCCCCACCCTCGGGGGAGAAGTCGATCCCCTCGAGCCGGGTCGCGAAGGCGGCCGCCTGGCTCAGCGCATCGTCGGTCACGGCGATGGCACCGCCGCCGCTTTCCCGGAGCACGCGGAGCATGATACGGTCACCCAGCGGGCCTGGCACCCGGAGCCCGCTCGCCACCGTCCAGGGATCGGCCCAGGGCTCCGCCGACGTGCTTCCGGCCTCGAAGGCCCGGACGATGGGGACACAGCCGTCGGACTGCACTGTGAACATCTTCGGTGGCGTGCCCTGCACCCAGGCCGCGGCCAGGAGTTCCTGGAAAGCCTTCCACATCCCGATGAGCCCGGTACCGCCACCCGTCGGGTAGATGATCGCGGACGGCATCTGCCACCCGTACTGCATGCACAACTCGAGGCCCAGGGTCTTCTTCCCCTCAATGCGGTAGGGCTCGCGCAAGGTGGAGAGGTCCATGGCGCCGGACTCGGCCGCCCACGCCCGGGAGGCCTTGCCGCAGTCCCCGATGTGGCCATCCAGCAGCTCGAGCCGGGCCCCGAACAGCCGGATCTGTGCGAGGATGGTCTCCGGCGTGGTCCGTGGCGCCCAGACCCGCACCTCGACCCCGGCGCGCGCAGCGTAGGCCGCCGCCGCAACGCCGGCGTTCCCGGCGGTCGGGAGAGTGAACTGCTGCACTCCCGCGGCAACGGCGCGGGTGATGGCGGCCCCCAGGCCCCGGGCCTTGAAGCTGCCGGTCGGATTGGTGCCCTCGTCCTTGACCCACAGGTCGCTGAACCCCAGTTCGCGTCCCAGGCGCGGGACCGGCAGGAGCGGCGTGTCTCCCTCGCCCAGCGTGACGGGTTCTTCGCCCGAGGCGAGCGGCAGGAACGACCGATACCGCCACATCCCCTGGCGCCGGCGCAGTTCGGCCCGCTCCGTGATGGGGTGCTTCCGCTCGGGATAGCGGACCAGCCAAGGGCGGCCACAGTCACAGACGGTGGGAACGCCTTCGGGCCCGCGGGTGGCTGCGCACTCCGAACACTCCAGATACCAGTCCAGGGTCGCCATGATTGCGCTCACGGGTGCTCGAGAAGAAACTGGTGAATCCGCTCCGCCAGCGCGGCGGAAATCCCCGGGACGCCGGCGAGTTCGCCCGGCGTCGCGCTTCGGACGCCGGACAGGCTGCCAAACCGCTCCAGCAGTGCCCTCCGCCGGCCGGGCCCAATGCCAGGACTGCCAAGCACATCCGAGGTGATCACCCGCTCGGCCCGGCGCTTTCGGCTATAAGCCAATCCGAACCGGTGGGCCTCATCGCGGGCCCTCTGAAGGAGCCGGAGGGAGGGGCTGCGGCGCGACAACCGGAGCGGCTCGGCGCGGTCCGGCTGGTAGACCTCCTCCTCCCGCTTGGCGAGGCTGACGAAAGGCCGGTCGGTCACGCCCAGGCTCCGGGCGGCGTCGAGCGCCGCGTGCAACTGGCCGCGTCCCCCGTCGATCACGAACAGATCCGGCAGCGGCCTGGCCTCTTCTTTCCTGCGAGAAAGGTAGCGGGTCACGACCTCGTGGATGGCGGCGTAGTCGTCCTGCTGCCCGGGCCCCCGGATCTTGAACTTCCGGTACTCCGCCTTGCGCGGTCGTCCGGCCTCGAACCAGACCAGGGAGCCCACCGTGTCCCTTCCCCGGTTGTGCGAGATGTCGATGCAGACAAGGCTCCGGGGTACTGCGGACAGCCCGAGGTCGCGCCCCAGTGCATAGACCGGGTCCTCGGCCCGCTCCTCGACCGCGAACGACTCGAGGCGGAGGCTCTCCATGAGGTGCCGCGCGTTCTGGTCGGCCAGTTCGACCCAGCGCCATGCCCGCCCCCGCTGCGGAACGTGTACGTGAACGCCGTGGAGGAGCGCCTCGAGATCGGCGATGTCGGCCGGGGCGAAGGGGAGCACCAGGCGGCTGGCCCGGTCGGGGGCGGGCAGATAGTAACGCACCAGGAAGGCGCTGAGGATCTCGGGATCCGGTACGTCCTCCGAGTTCTCGAGGAAGCGGTGCTCTCGAGAGACGACCCGGCCTTCCCGGACCCGGAAGAAGAGGCCGACGGCGTCATCGCCGTCCCTCGCATAGCCGATCACGTCCGCGTCACCGCTGCCGGCCACCTCCACGACCGAGGGCGACTCGAGCTGCTCCAGCCACCGGAGGGTGTCGCGGAGTTCGCGGGCCCGCTCGAAGTCGGTTCGTTCGCTGGCGGTCATCATCAGCCCGCGCAGGGTGGCCCGGACGTCGGCGGTATTCCCCTCGAGGAAGGCCACCACCTCGCCGACCATGGCTCGATACTCCTCCTGCGACTGCCACCCCACGCAGGGCGCCCGGCAGCGCCCGATGTGGTAGTCGAGACAGGGCCGGTCGCGTCGCTCCCGGGGCAGGTCGTCGGGGCAGCTGCGCACGGTGAAGATCCGGCGGATGACGGCCAACGTCCGCCGCAGCGCGGAGACGTCCGTGAACGGACCATAGTAGCGGGCGCCGGAGAGGTCGCGGCGGCGGGTGACCAGGACGCGGGGGAAGGGCTCGGCCATCGTGACGGCGATGCAGGGGTAACTCTTGTCGTCCTTGAGCCGGATGTTGAACCGAGGCTGGTACTCCTTGATGAGGTTGTTCTCGAGGAGGAGCGACTGGGCCTCGTCGGCCACGACGATGGTCTCGACGTCCGCGATCGCCTGGGCGAGGTACTGGTGCCTGATGCTCTCGGGGTCGGCGGTGAGGTAGCTCCGCACCCGGGCCCGGAGGCGCTTGGCCTTCCCGATGTAGACCACCCGGCCGGTGGCATCCTTCCAGAGGTAGACCCCCGGTCCATCGGGCAGGGTGTCGACCTTCCGGCGGAGCACTTCGGCCGCGCTGGTCATGATCCAGCGGCGAGCCGATCGAGCAGCGCCCGCGCCTCGGGCACGCGAAAGACCCACGCCAGGGCGAGGTAGGCCGTCCCGAAGGTCCCGAGCACCAGACCCGCCACGAGCACCGGTCCCGTTCCCACTCCCACCAGCAGCAGCACTCCCCACCCCGCCCCGGCCGCCAGCACGGCGGTGAGCAGCAGGAGCGCTTCGTGGCCGGCCTCCGACACGAGCGGCCCGATCCGCCTGGTGAGGGCGCGCCGCAGCATGCCGTATTCGATCCACCCCGCGATGCTCCCGGCGAGCGTCAGCCCGACTGCGCCCCACCGCGCCTCGACGCCAAGCCATCCCGGGAGGTGCACTGCCCCGACGTAGCCCAGGATCGTGCCGACCGCGACCCGGACGGCCGCCGCTCGAAGCGGGTGGACGGTGTCATGCAGGGCGTAGCACCCGGAGGCGAGGAGCCGGGACCGGGTGGCCGCGAGCAGCCCGGGCGCGGAGCCCATCAGGATGAACCAGACGTAGTGAGCGTCGGCCGAGGTGAACCGCCCGGTCTGGAAGATCGCGGCGGCAATCAGGCCACCGAAGAGCAGCAGCGCGGTCGCCGAGGGCACGACGAAGAAGACGATCCGGCGCAGCCCGGTCCGGATTCGCTGGTGCAGCGCGTCGGTTGCCGCCGACGCGCCGGCCGCTTCGGCCAGCTCCGGGAGTTCCGAGGCGGCCACGGAGACGCCGAACAGGCTCACCGGCAAGGTGTACACCAGTTGCGCATTGAGGAGGGCCGCGACGCCTCCGGTAGGGAGGAGGCTGGCAATGATCCCGTCCACGAAGGCACTGACCTGGACCACGCCGCGGCCGGCGAGCGCCGGCAGGAACGTCCGGACGGTCGTCGGCAGGCCTGCCGCGTCCCGCCGGAGCAGTGGCCTGATGCCTCCGGCCACCCGCCACGTGGGGGGGAGCTGGACGCCGAGCTGGAGGACGGCACCGGCCAACGCCCCCCACGCCGCCCACACCGCGGCGGCTCCCGGGTCCCCTCCCGGTGCGGCCAGGGTGGCTACTACGATCGCGGCGTTCCAGGCGACCGGAGCGGCGTAGGAGAGGAAGAACCGTCGGTGGCTGTTGAGGACGCCCAGGCACCAGGCCGAGAAGACCAGGAGACCGGTTCCCGGAAAGAGGACCCGGACCAGCCGGACGGTGAGTTCCTGCTTCGCGCCTTCGAATCCCGGTGCGAGGACGATCACGAGGGCGGGCGCGAAGGTGACGCCGAGGGCGACCACCAGCGCCACGATGACGGCGAGGAACCCGAGGACCGCACCGGCCAGGTTTCGGGCTTCCTCCTCTCCCTGCGCCTGTCGCAGCCGGGTGTAGACGGGGATGAAGGAGGCCGAGAGCACTCCTTCTCCCAGGAGGTTCTGCAGGAAGTTCGGGATCCGGAAGGCCGCGGAGAACGCGTCGGCGGCCTCACCGAGGCCGAGGGCGTGGGCCAGCACTCGCTGGCGCACCAGGCCGGCCAGGCGGCTGAGCAGGATTCCGGCCGCCACCAGTGCCGCGGCGGCGGGGCGGCGGGCGGGGTTCAGGGGGAACTGCGCGGCGGCAGCGCGTTCCGTCCGGAGGAGTCCTCGAGCAGCCGCTGAAGGAACTGGTTCTCTTCGCGAAGCGACTCGACTGCCCGGGCAAGATCGTCGACCTCGGACTCGAGCAGTTCGACCTTCCGGCCGAGTTCGGCCACGTTGGCGGGAACCGTCTCGGAGCCCTCGAGGCGACGGGCGATGGCCCGTCCAATCGGCGAGTCGACGACGATTCCGAAGATCGGGATCATCAAGGCCACCAGCATGATGATTCCGATGAGCGCCAGGGTCATGGGCGGAGTCTAGGGTGCCCCGGGGCCGCCAGCAAGACCCTCAGCACACCATCGCCGGATTTCGGCGAACACGTCGTCGAACAGCGCCGGCCCGAAACGTGCCAGCCACCCGGGCGCCCCGAGCACCCGCTCCTGCGGCTTCCCCCCCGGCTGCACGGCCAGCCTGGCGCGGGCGATCTGCGCCAGTTCCGTCGCTTGCCGTTTCTTCAGGTGGCCATGGACCCGCTTCTCGAGGTCGGCCAGCTCGGTGTGGGCATGCCGACGGGCCGAGGTGACCGGCCGCTCGAGAGTGGGGTCGACCCCGGTGGCAGCCTCCAGGATGGCGGCGTACTCGGTGTCAATGGCTCCTCGGAGACGGGCGGCGGCCTGGTGCAGCCCCGAAGGCACCTGGTCCCGCACCACCCTCGACTCGAGCGCCTGCCCCGGCTGGAGCAGCTCGGAGAGACTCGCGGCGAACTTCGTGAGCACCCGGTCGACCCGCGCCTCGATGAGCAGCCCAGACCACCGCGGGACGGGGCGCTGCGGGGGGACCTCGAGCTGCCAGTAGAGCGGCTCGCACATCGGGAGATAGGCCAGCTCACCGGGGCCGGCGACGTAGGCGACGGTGGGGAGCAGGGCGCTCTCGACGACCGGCCGCAGCAGGACGTTGGGCGAGAGCCGGGTCGGCTCGCGGGCGGCGATCTGCTCGAGCTCGGCCAGAGACCATCGGGAGGCGGCCCGACGGCTGAGGAAGCCCCCCGCTTCGGCGACCAGCCGGTCCCGGCCCGCGGCCCCGTCGAGAAAGACCAGGCTGGCCCCGCCACCGACTGGAACCGGCGCGGGTCGCCCGGCCGCGGCCAGGAGGCCCACGTGTTCGACCAGAGCACTTTCGAGGGAGGCGGCCTGCTCGAGGGCCCGCAGCAGCAGCGGGGCCATCGCCTGCTTGGCGGCCAGGTGCGTGGGGTCGAAGGTGAGGATGCCAAACCGTTCGAGGAACTCCGCCATCGCTCCCGAGAACGCCGCCCCGATCGTTGCGTCGGGGAGGTAATAGCGCCGGAGCCACGCCATGGTCTCGTCGCGGAACGGCGAGGCGGGGAGGGAGAACTCCAGGGAGTCGAGGAGCTCAGCGACCTCGCGCCCGAGGGGCAGGCGGGACATCGGGGTCAGGGGCGCGTCCTCCGGACGGTTCGGGAGCGACGCCGAGGCCAATTCGCCCGAGGCATCGAGCCAGTGACTACTCCTGGCCTCGGCGAAGTCATGGTCATCCCCCGCGGTCCAGAAGACCGGAACGACCGGACGGCTCCACCGTGCCTCGAGCTGACGGGCGAGCGCCGCGGCGGACAGCGCCTTGAAGACGGAGTACAGCGGGCCGGTGAACAGGCCCGGCTGCTGCCCCGTCGTGACGACGAGGGCATCGGGGCGGCGCAGCCGCGAGAGTGCCTC
>DASWBQ010000133.1:0-3591 GCA_036390535.1 Gemmatimonadales bacterium
CACCAGCTCGTGGAGGAAGCTGGCGCGTCCGATCGCGATCGGCGGCTGGTCCCAGGCGATGATCAGCACCCTGGGGCGCGTCGTCCGCGAACGGGTCGCCGCCGCGAGGGCGGAGTCCAGTCGGGCCACGGCCGCCCGGGACTCGTCGACATGCCCGGTCAGCAGCCCGACCTGTCTGGCGCCGCGGGTCAGGTCCTCGAGCCGGTCGGTTCGCCACTGCATGGCCGGAATGCCGAGGCTGCGAAGCCGTGCGGCGGCGACGACGGTCTGCGGTGAGGGGTAGAGCATCACCAGGTCGGGCCGGGCCCCGAGGACCGCCTCGATATTCGGCTCGAGGCCGGCACCCAGGCTGCGGACTGCCGTTGCGGCGGGCGGGTGGTCGCACCAGTCGGTCCGACCGACCAGGGTGTTTCCCGCGCCGATCGCGAACAGGAGTTCGGTCGCTGCCGGAATGAGGGACACGACACGCTCCGCGGGGCGGGCCAGGGCCACGGTGTCGCCGGCGTCGTCCACGATTCGCAGCACCGCCGCCCCGCCGGGAGCACCGCAGGCGCTCGTCGCCGATAACGCCGCCAGCACCGCGGCCACACTTCCCCGCCCCGGGCGGCGCCGCAGGCCAAGCCAGGCGAAGAGGATGAGCGCGAGGAGCGTTGCGGCCACCAGGGCGATCACCAGCTGGTGCTCGGAGGCGCCCTCGGCTGGGAAGGTCACGGTGAGACGCATCCCCGGGTTCCCCTGGCCGACCCACCGCAGCAGCGGACGCCCATCCACCACCTGCGACTCGGCGGCGGCCAGTCCGGAACCGTCGACCCTGACGCCCGCCTCCTCGCTGACCACCTGGAGCTGCGCCGCGCCATCCCCCAGGGGCACGGCCCAGTCCGGCCAGTCCGCTGGAATGGCGTGTTCCAGGAGCAACTGCTTCTCCCCCGGCGACAGCGGTGCGAACACCAGGATGGTGTCATTCCGGAACTGCACCGCAGACGAGGAGATCTCGCTGCCCGACTCGGCGACCCGGTGGCCCAGTGCCCTCGGGAGCACCGCCCGCCAGGTGGGGGTCAGGCTGTCCCGGGCGACCCGGGTCAGGTGACCCTGGTTGCGCAGCACGATGAGATCGACCGCGGTCCGGCGCCGATCCGCGTCCGGCGCCCCCACCACGAGGTACCTGCCGCCGACCGTGACCGGGGCCGTGCTCGACGTATCCGAGACGAGGAGGGTGAGGGGGCCCGGCGGCGCGGAGTCCCGAAAGGTGACCGGCTGGGAGAAGAACTCGATCCCGCCGTAGCGCGCGCTGACCAGGAAGACGGCGGCCGTGTCGCGCCGGGTGGCGAACCGGAACCGGCCGTCGGTCCCGGTGCGCGTGGAGTCGAGGGGGCCCTGGGTCTCCTGACCGACCCGGTGAAGCACGACCCGGACCCCGGCGGCGGCGACGGTATCGCCAGGGGCCGGACGGACGATGCGGCCGGTCAGGACCGCCCGCTCCTGAGCGGCCGCGGGCCCGCCGAGGATCAGGGCCGCGACGAGGAGGACGGCGCTACGGCTGGAAGCGACCGAAGTCCTGCGGATCCAGCTTCTCGAGGTAGCGGCGCAGCGCATCTGAAGTCGCCCCCGGGTTCGGCGCCGGCGCGTCGGCCGGCCCCTCGGTGGCGTGGTCGAACAGCGATTCGGCCGAGAAGATCGGCGCACTGCATCGCAAGGCGAGGGCGATCGAGTCCGACGGGCGCGCGTCCACCTCGAAGATCGATTCGCCGCGGGCGATCAGCAGCTCGGCGAAGTAGGTCCCGTCCCGCAGGCCGGTGAGGTTCACGCGACGGAGGGTCCCGCCCAATCCGGCGAGCACGTGCTTGAGGAGGTCGTGCGTGAGCGGCCGCTGGGGTCGCACCCCCTGCATCTCGATCGCGATCGCGTGGGCCTCTCCGGGCCCGATCCAGATCGGCAGGGTCCGCTCGCCGCCCACCTCGCGGAGGATCACGACCGGGGAATTGGTGGCCCGGTCCATCCCCAGGTGAGCGACGGCGACCCGGATCACCGGACCGCCCGCCGCAGGTCCTTCACCCGGTCCGACCGCTCCCAGGGGAAGAGCTGGACTTTCCGGTCATCGACCACCGCCGCGCGCGGGGCCCGGCCGAAATGGCCGTAGGCGGCGGTGGGACGATAGATGGGTGCCCGCAGGTGCAGCGCCCGGATGATGCCCTTGGGGGTGAGATCGAAGACGTCGCGAACGGCACGCTCCAGCTCCGGGTCCGGTACGGGCCCCGTGCCGAAGGTATCCACCAGCACCGAGACGGGCTCCGCCACCCCGATCGCGTAGGCGACCTGGACTTCGCAGCGGCGGGCCAACCCCGCGTCGACGATGTTCCGCGCCACCCACCGGGCGGCATAGGCGGCCGAGCGGTCGACCTTGGACGGGTCCTTGCCGCTGAAGGCGCCACCGCCGTGCCGCGCCATGCCACCGTACGTATCGACGATGATCTTGCGACCGGTCAGCCCGGCATCCCCGTGCGGCCCCCCGATGACGAAGCGGCCAGTGGGATTGATCAGGATCCGCGGGCGGCGGGTGTCGAGCTCGATCCCGGCAAGCACCGGCTCGATGACCTGCTCGATGACCGCCTGGCGAATGGCGTTCCGGCCCAGCTTCCTGCCGTTCGCCTTCTCGGCATGCTGGGTCGAAACGACGACCGTGTCGATCCGCACCGGCCGGTCGCCCTCGTACTCGACCGACACCTGCGATTTCCCATCCGGGCGCAGCCACTCGAGTTGCGGCAGCCCGTGCAGGCCCTTGCGCACCGCGGCGAGGCGCTCGGCCAGTCGGTGCGCCAGCATCACCGGCAACGGCATCCGCTCCGGCGTCTCGTCGCTGGCGTATCCGAACATCATCCCCTGGTCGCCCGCACCCTCCCGGTCCACTCCCATGGCGATGTCGGGGCTCTGCCGGTCGATCGCGGTCAGGACGGCGCAGGTCTGGGCGTCGAACCCGAAGGAGGCGTCGGTGTAGCCGATCTCCCGGACGGTTTCCCGCACGATGTCGGGAATGTGCACGTAGGTCTTGGTGGTGATCTCACCAGCCACCACGGCCATCCCGGTCGTCACCAGGGTCTCGCAGGCCACCCGCGCGGCCGGATCCTTGGCGAGAATGGCGTCGAGGACCGCATCGGAAATCTGGTCGGCGACCTTGTCGGGATGTCCCTCGGTGACCGATTCGGACGTGAAGACGTGGCGCTTGGCAGCCATGGGTGTCGGGCTTGGGTGTGGAACCGTGAGGGCTCGGGCATCGCTCGAGCCAAGCAGGTCAAGCTAAGGGTGGCTGCCCCGCCCCGGCAACGGGCCGTGGGTGTCGAGGAGACGCAGATCGGTGTAGGGCTGCACCCTGGTGCGGAGCGCCACGGCAGCGGCTTCCGCCGATTCCGCTTCGAGGGCGTCGGCGGCGGCCGCCCGGCAGGCCTCGAGGGGAATCCGGCGGAGCAGCCACTTGAGCCGAAGGAGCGTCGGGGGCGCGACGCTGAGGCTTCGGTATCCCAGCCCGATCAGCAGCACGGCCAGCAGCGGGTCGGACGCCATCTCGCCGCAGACGCCGACCGGGATGCCCGCGGCGGC
>DASWBQ010000134.1:0-2824 GCA_036390535.1 Gemmatimonadales bacterium
GCTGGCCGAGCAGGGTGGTGCCCAGGTCCACCTGGCTCATGTCCCGGAGCTGGTTGGGCCAGAGCTGGTAGTCGTCGAAGGCAGCGGTGTTGCGGCGGAGGGTCCACTCGTCGTCGGAGCCGCCGTCGATGTAGTGGAACATCGGCGCCGGGAGGCGGCGCTTCGCCAGTCGGCGGAGGTCGGCGATGTTGAGGCAGCGGGCGAGGGACATGGTCGTTCCCGGTGACGAGACGCAGGTGGTGCAGAGAAGTTATGCCGGGATGGCCGGCGCTGCTCGTGACCTGCCGCGCCTCATTTGCCGTGCTGCCTCGGTCCCCCCCTGGTCCACTGGTTGACGACTCCCGGAATCGGGTGGTACAATCGCGCCGATCCCGCCGCGAAAGACCACCTGGTGAACCCTCCCCCTCCGCCAGAGTTGAGGGCGCTGGCTGATCGCTCCGATCCGACGGCACAGGAACGGGCGTGGGCGGACCTCCTTGCACAGCACAGCCCGCTCCTGCTCGCGGTCGCCCGATCGATGCGCGGGGATCACGATGCGGTCATGGATCGCTACGCCTACGTCCTCGAGGCCCTCCAGGCGCAGGGATATCGGCGCCTTCTGGTATACCTGGAGGAGGGCCGCGGCCAGTTCACCACCTGGTTGATCGTGGTGGCGCGCCGCCTCTGCCTCGACCATCACCGCCAACGGTATGGCCGGGTGCAGGCCGACGGGCCGGCAGCGGTCGCCAGGCGTATCGAGCGCAGGCAGCTGGTTGACCTGGTGGGGACCGAACTGGGCCTGGAGGCGGTCCCTTCCCCGGACGAGGCGGCGGACGAGGCGATTGACCGGGCGGACCGGAGGGCTGCTCTCACCCGGGCCCTCGACCGACTCGAGCCGGCGGAACGGCTCCTGCTCCGGCTCCGGTTCGGGGACGGCCTGTCGGTGCCGGAGATCGCCCGGCTGCGCGGGGAGCCCGCGCCGTTCCGCACCTACCGGGCGCTCGACCGGCTGCTCGTCCAGCTCCGGCGGTGGCTCGCGGAAGACGGGGTGACCGGCTCCGGAGGCGACGCATGACCACCCCGCCCGAAAACTCGATCTCGATCATCCGTCTCTCTTGATGCTCCCACCTCCTGACGGACGGAGCTCCCCGGACACCATGGATTCGCTTCCGCATCTCACCGAAGCCGACCTCGCCGGCTACCTCGACCGGGACCTCGAAGCTGATCGCCGGCGCCAGGTGGAACTTCACCTGGAGTGGTGCGACGCCTGCCGGGCCGACCTGGTGGCGGCGATGCGCCTGGCCAGCCCGGACCCGGCGATCCGCGTCCACCGGGTCCGATGGGCATGGGTCGCCACCGCGCTTGCCGCCGGCCTCGCGGCGGTGATGCTGGTGCGCCCACCTCGACCCTCGTCGCCGGAATCCCCCGAGCCGCCGGTACGCGCCTCCGCCGATCGCCGGGAGTCGCTCCTCCCCATGAGCGTCGTGGGTCCGGCCGACAACGCCGTCGTGCCTCGTGATGCGATCAGCTTCACCTGGCGGCCGGTCCGCGCCGACTTCTACCGCGTGACGATCCTCAGCGAGAGCGGTGAGCCGGTCTGGTCCCTCGACACTCCTGACACCACTGTCCGCCCTCCTGCCTCCGTAGGACTCCGCCCCGGCCGGTCGTATTTCTGGCAGGTTGAGGCGATCGCGGACGGCGTGACGGCCACCAGCGGAGCGCGGCGGGTCCAGGTCGCCCCGTGAGTCTCCGGATCGGCCGCCTGCTCCCCGCCGCCTGCCTCGTCATGGCGGCGTGTGGCGGGCGGGGTCAATCCGGGCCGGTTGCCGACCTCAGCCCGCTCCTCCCCGCCGGGGTCGACTCACTCTTCGCCGCCGGCCAGCGACTCTACGGCGATGGGGCCTACGACAGCGCACGGGTGGTCTGGACTCAGGCCCTGCTGCAGGCCGGGGAACGGAGCGGCCAGGTTGCCCGCGCCGTGCTGCTCACCGAGATCGGCCTCGCCAACTGGCGTCTCGGCAACCTGGCCGAGGCGGAACGCCTGGAGCGCGAGGCCATCACGCTCAAGGCGGCAGCCGGTCACCACGAGTTGCTCTCCCGTTCCCACAACGCCCTCGGCCTGATTCTCTGGGACGCCGGGCGGCTGCCCGAAGCGGGCAACGCGTTTGAAGAGGCCATCCGGACCGCTCAGGTCCACCATGACCGACTCGGCGTCATCAAGGCCGCAGGCAACCTTGGCCTGGTGTACGGGGACCTGGGTGAGCTGGCCCGGGCCCGGCGAGCGTATCGTGACCTCCGCCAGGCCGGCCGAGCGCTCGACAGCGCCCGGCTCGAGGCCAACGGTCTCAGCAACGAGGCGTCGCTCGATGTTCAGGAGGGTGATCCCGACGCCGCGGTCGAGCGGCTCGACACCGCCCTCGCCCTCTATCGCCGCATCGGCTACGCGACCGGAACCGCCAACGCGCTCGGTCAGCTCGCCACCGCTCACGAGCTGACGGGCCAGTACGAGCGCGCCTTCACCGCGCTGGACAGTGCCGTCGTGCTGGCCCGTCGGCTGGGCCTCCGGGGAGAAGAGGGAGAGAACCTGGCGCTGATCGCCGAGGTGCATTCCCGCCTTGGTGATTGGCGACGTGCCGCGCGAACCTACGAGCAGGCGGATCGGCTGCTCGCCGAGTCGGGCAACGAGGGACGCCGTGCCAACGCACGGCTCGGCATGGCCACCGCCTACCTGGCGCTCGGCAACCTGGGCCGGGCTGATTCGCTGGCTCGCGAGGCGCGTCGGCTGGCAGAGACTGCTGAACAGCCCGGGGACCAGCTCCTCGCCAGCCTCGTTCTCGCCGAGACC
>DASWBQ010000135.1:0-4774 GCA_036390535.1 Gemmatimonadales bacterium
GATGCTGGAACCAGTCGGTGACCGCCGAGGCGATGGTCTCGCCCACTCCCGGCACCGCTTCGATGGTCTCCCGGCTGGCGGAGGCAATCGCTTCCAGCGTCCCGAAGCGCCGAGCCAGCGTGACCGCGACCGTCTTCCCGACGTGCCGGATGCCCAGCGCGAACAGCAGGCACGAAAGCGGCTTCTCCTTCGAGGCCGCGATCGCCTGCACCAGCTGGGTAGCGGACTGTGCTGCAAACCGTTCCAGTTGCACGAGTTGTGCCGGGGTCAGCCGGTAGATGTCGGCCACGTCCCTAACCAGCCCTGCCTCCACGAGTTGCCGGATCCGTTCCTCCCCCAGGCCCCGGATGTCCATGGCCTCCCTGGACGCGAAATGCACGAGGCCTTCGAAGATCCGTCCCGGACAGGCCGGGTTGACGCAGTAGGAGGCGACCTCCCCCTCCGGCCGTTCCACCGGGTGCCCGCAGGCCGGGCACTTCCGTGGCATGTGAAAGGGCCGTTCAGTGCCGTCGCGGCGGTCCCGCACCGGCCCCAGGACCTGGGGGATCACCTCCCCGGCGCGGACCACTTCCACCCAGTCTCCGATCCGGATGTCCTTCGCCGCGATGACGTCCTCGTTGTGCAGGGTGGCGCTCGAGATCGTAACGCCGGCCAGTTCCACCGGCTCGAGGACCGCCCAGGGGTTGAGCGCCCCGGTTCGCCCGACGTTGATCTGGATATCGAGGAGCCGGGTCACGGCCACTTCGGGGGCGAACTTCCGGGCGATGGACCAGCGCGGCTCGCGGCCCCCCACGACGCCGAGGTCCTCCTGCATGGACCGGGGGTTCACCTTGACGACGACGCCGTCGGCCCCGAAGGGAAGCGCCTTGATCTGCCGTTCGTACCGCGGGATCCGCTGCTGCACCGCCTCGAGGGAATCGTGCAGCTCATGGTGGGGGGCGACCTGGAATCCCCAGCGCTCGAGCTGGGCCATCAGGGCATGCTGGGAGGCCGCCGCCAGCGTTCCCTCGATGACCTCGACTGTGTAGGCGAAGAAGCGGAGCCGCCGTCGCCGGGTGATGTTCGGATCCAGCTGGCGGAGCGCCCCGGCGGCGGCGTTGCGCGGATTGGCGAACGGTTCCTCTCCGTCGCGCTCGCGGTCGCGGTTCAGCCGTTCGAAGTGGGCGTAGGGCAGGTAAGCCTCGCCGCGCACTTCCATGAGGGCGGGGAAGCGGCTGCCGGTGAGCGACAGCGGGATATCGGGGATGGTCTTCAGGTTGGCGGTGATATCCTCACCGATGACGCCGTTGCCGCGGGTGGCGCCGACCGTCAGGATTCCGTGCTCGTAGGTGAGGCTGACGGCCGCTCCGTCGATCTTGAACTCGGTGGTGTACCCCCCGGAGCGCACATCGGGGTTGATGCCGGCGTTGCGCTTCTCCCAGGCCGCGAGTTCCTCCTCCGAGAAGGCGTTCGCCATGGAGAGCATCGGCCGCCGGTGCTGGTGCTTCCGCAGGGCACTCGCGGGGGCACCGCCGACGCGCTGGGTCGGGCTGTCCGGGGTGCGGAGCGAGGGGTGGGCCTTCTCGAGGGCCTGCAGCTCGCGGAACAGCCGGTCGTACTCCTCGTCCGAGATCTCGGGGGCGTCCAGCTCGTGGTAGGCCCGGTTGGCGCGTTCGATGACCCGGCGGAGTTCCTCCGCCCGCCTGGCCAGGCTTCCGGTCACGGGCGGGCATCCTGGGCGCCGCGGGCTTCCTGCCCGATTACGCTCAGCGCCACCCCGACGAGCCGGTCGATCTCCTGCCCCGAGACGCGCGGCAGCAGGCTCTCGCCGCCGGCGCGCTCCCGTTCCCCGAAGGCGGTCAGCACCCGGCGCAGGAAGGCCAGGAGCGCGGCGCGCTCGCGGTCGGCCACCAGCAGGGCCCTGGAGCCCTCGCGTGCCTGGAGCCGCTCGAGCCGGTGGGACAGCCGCAAGGCCCTCGCCGTCGCCTCCGCGACGACCTGGCAGAACTCGAGGTCCTCCCCGGTGAGGGGCGTGCCGTCCCGGGCGGTTCGCAGGAACAGCGCGCCGATGACGTGCCCCTGCCAGAGCATCGGTACCACCGCGATCGACCGGGCGCGGCGCGAGGCCAGTGGGAGCGAGGACCCCGCCAGCGCCGGCTCGGCCAGGGCATCAGGGATGTAGACGACCTGGCCGGTGTCGAGCGCCTGCCGGACCTCGGGGTACCGTCCCAGGTCCACCAGGTGGTTCCGGATTGCGGGGTCCTCGTAGGAAGCGACCAGGTGGACGTCCGGTCCCCCGGCCCGTGCCGCGAGGAAGACGGAGCAACGGTCGAGACCGAACAGGTGGCCCAGCCGGCGGGTGATGACCTGAACGATGTCCGGGTAGTGGATCGCCCCGGTGACGTCACGGAGGATCTCGACCAGGGACAGGAGCCGGCGCCGCTCCCCTTCCAGGGCGTCCACCCGCTCCCGGAGGCGCTGCAGTTCGTGGGAAGAGTCGGTCACGTTGGCCTTGGGATCGGGTGGGAAGTTCGCCGCCGCGGGGGAAGGGGTCAAGCCAAGCGGCGCGCTCCCCGCCCGGTTAGGATTCAGGTGGCCGGAACGTCCTCTATCCGGGAGGTACCATGTCAGACAACGTGCTGGAGGAAGCGGCCGAGGAGGTTGAAGAAATGTTCGAACGCGACAGCAGTGGTGCCGGAACGTTCGTGGGTGGTCTGGTGTTCGGCCTGGCGATCGGGGCCGCGATCGGGATGCTCTTCGCGCCAGCCTCCGGAGACGTCACCCGCCGCCGCCTGCGCCGCAAGGCGGAGGACCTGCGCGACCGCGCCGAGGACGAGCTCGAGGACCTCGAGCGGCGGACCCGCCGCAAGGTGGCCAAGCTCCGCGGTTGAGCGCTACTTGCGGGCGATCCGGGATCGGATCGCCTCGGCCTGACGGCGGTATTCCGGATCCATGGCGTCCAGCGTCGGGAGGTTGACGATGGTGTCCAGCTCCCGCCGCGCGTCCGCGTATCGCCTCATGTCCACGTAGACCTCGGCGAGGTCAAGGCGGTGGTAGATGTAGTCGGGCCGGAGCGCCGCCGCCTGCTCCAGGTTCCGGGCCGCCTCCTCCCACGACGCCTCGCCGAAGACCCTCGCGCCGAGGAACTTCTTCGCGAAGAACTCCTCGATGTTCGAGAGCCGCTCGATTTCGGCATGCCATCGCCCCAGGACGTGCCAGGAGCCATCGTGCCGGGGGTCGACGGCCAGGCTCCTCATGGCCGCGTCACGGATTTCCACCGCGTACTTCACCCGTTCCTTCGCCCCCTTGGTGAGGGCCGCCTTGCCCAGTGCCGCCGCCAGTGCGAAGTGGGCGTTCGCGTCCTGGGGAGCGAGGCGGACGGCATGCCGGGCGTGCCGCTCCGCCAGCAGGTACAGCGAATCGCGGACCCGGTCCTTCCTCTCGTCAGGCGTCACCTTGCCGAGGTCGACGTACGCGACCGCGGCGCGCCAACTGGCCTCGGCATCGAGCGAGTCGAGGGCCAGCATCTTCTCGGCGGCCTCGGCGGCCTCGCGCGGCCGAAGCTGCCCGGCGGCGGTAGCTTTCGCCAGGAGGACTTCGCGCTCCGGCGCCGGCGCGCTCGAGGGCCCCTGGGCGGTGGCGTGGGCCCCGGGCGTGAGGAGCAGGATCAGCGATGCCCGCAGCAGGCCTTGAAGCGAGGTCATGGTCGGAATGGTTGTTCCCCGTCTGATTGAGCGCAAGCGCGACGGCCACCCGCTCGAACCGGGGGAGTGGCGCGCGCTGGTCACCGCCTACGTCGCCGGCGCCGTGCCGGACTACCAGATGGCCGCCATGGCCATGGCCGTGGTCTTTCGCGGTCTCACGTCCGCCGAGCTCGACGAGCTGGTGGACGCGATGTTGACGACCGGCGACCGGCTGGATTGCACCGGCATCACCACCCCCGTGGTCGACAAGCACTCGATCGGGGGGGTCGGGGACAAGACGTCCCTCCTGCTCGCCCCGATGCTGGCTGCCTGCGGTGTCGCCGTCCCGATGATTTCGGGCCGCGGCCTGGGCCATACCGGTGGTACCCTCGACAAGCTCGAAGCGATCCCCGGATTCCGGACGCAGCTTACCCTGGCCGAGGCCAGGGCCCAGCTCGACCGGCTCGGCGTCGTCATGCTGGGCCAGACTCCCGAACTGGTTCCTGCCGATCGGAAGCTGTATGCCCTCCGGGACGTGACCGGCACGGTCGAGTCGGTCCCCCTCATCGCCGCCAGCATCATGTCGAAGAAGCTGGCCGAGGACCTCAACGGCCTGGTCCTCGACATCAAGCTCGGGTCGGGCGCCTTCATTACCGATCCGGTGCAGTCGCGCCGGCTGGCCGAGACGATGATCGCGATTGGTGAGGCGCGTGGGGTGCGCACCACGGCGCTGCTGACCGCGATGGACCGGCCGCTCGGGGTGGCCTGCGGCAACGCCCTGGAGACGGCCGAAGCGATTCGCGGACTGCAGGGCAAGGGGCCGGCCGACCTGATGGAGGTGACCTACTCGCTGGGTGTCGAGATGCTGCTGGTGGCGGGCATCGAACCGGATCGCGCCCGGGCCCGGGCCCGGCTGGAAGAGGTCGTTTCCTCCGGGCGGGCGCTCGCCAGGTTCGAGGAACTGATCGCGGCCCAGGGGGGAGACCCGAGGGTGGCTCACCACCCCGAGCTCCTGCCGGAAGCTCCCGTGAAGGTGGCGGTGCGGTCCCCCGAGGCGGCCCTGGTGGTGGAGGTCGAGCCGCGCACCATCGGGTACGCCATCATCGGACTCG
>DASWBQ010000136.1:0-1957 GCA_036390535.1 Gemmatimonadales bacterium
CAGCCCGTCCTCGTCTCGGAGCTTCACCAGCACGGTGCGGACCTCGAAATGCTCGTGCCGGGCGATCTTGAAAGGGTACTTGGTCCGGAGGGAAACGACCTCGGCTTCGAGACGGAGGGGCGACATCGGGAACTCCGGTGGGAGGGCGGAGAATTGTATACAAATACCGCGGTCGGGTAAAGGCCCCGGTCAGGCGGCCGTCAGGTGGGCGAGCACCCCGTCCGCCAGGCGGCGGGGGACGTACCCGCCCTCGAGCACGCCCACCATGGCGGCCGCCGGGAACCGGTCGCGCAGTCGCCGGGTCCATTCGGCGTAATGGCCCGGTTCGAGCGTGAACCCGGCGAGCGGATCGCCCGCCATGGCGTCGAACCCCGCCGAAACCACCAGGAGCGCCGGGGACCAGCCGGTCGTAGCCGCCACGATGCCGTCCCAGAGGGCCTCAACGTACTGGCCGGGCGGCAGCCCCGGGGACCTCGGGATGTTGAAGACGTTTCCCACCCCGCGCTCGTCGGCCCGTCCCGTTCCGGGGTAGGCCGGCCACTGGTGCAGGGAGACGTAGCGGACGGCCGGGTCCTGCTCCACCAGCGCCTGGGTGCCGTTGCCGTGGTGCACGTCCCAGTCGACGATCAGCACCGGTTCGACCCCTTCGCGCCGGGCGGCTCGGGCCACGATCACGGCGTTGGCGAGGAGGCAAAACCCCATCGCCCGGTCCGCGAGCGCGTGGTGCCCCGGCGGGCGGCACGCGGCGAAGGCCGGCGTCCCGGCGAGCGCCGAGGCGAGCGCTTCCAGACAGGCACCGGCGCCGGCCACGGCGGCGGACCAGCTGCCTGCGCTCATCACGGTGTCGGGATCCAGCTCACCGCCGCCGGCGGCCGCGAGGTGTTCGAGGGCATCGAGATAGCCGGCCGGGTGCACCGCCAGGAGCGCGTCTCGCGGGGCCGCCGCCGCGGTCCGGACCGGGAAGCGGCCATCGGCCTCGAGCCGGGCCAGCAGGGTGCGAAGCCGTTCGGGCGATTCGGGATGACCCTGCCCCGGGTCGTGCCCTAGACAGTCGGGGTGGGAAAAGACGATCACCGGGTGCCGGCAGAGGGGCCGCCCCCGGGAGGCCGTTGCCGGAGATCGCCGGCCATCGCCCGTACTTCGTCCCTCAATTCGCGGCGGGTGGCCTCGATCTCGGCCAATCGCCGGTAGTAGCCCCGCACCATCCGTTGGGCCACCCACGCCGCCGCGAGGGACAGCGCAGCGACCGCGACGAAGGAGGGGCGGCGGGCGTACAGCCCGACCGCCCCGAGCACGAGCGCGTCGACGACGAGGAGGACGACGACGATCCGGGTGAACCGCGCCAGGGGGGGCGGGGCCGCGACCGGGTCGCCGGGCACGAGGCGGCTACCGGACCGGCGTCCGCCGGCGCGAGAGGACGATCAGGGCGCCGTTGGCGCGGACGCCCGCCTCCGCCACCGTCACGTTGCCCTCCGGAAGCTCAGCCCCCTGATACTTGACCAGGTAGCCGTCGGCCGGCCGTACCACATGCGCGAGCTGCAGGGCCTGGCGCTTCACCTCGGTGACCGGTGTCTGGCCGGGCACCGAGAGCGGGAACTCCTCCCAGGTGTCGAGCACGGTCACCCGGACGGCGAGCGGAGCCGTCATGCGGCCCCGGCCCGGGGCAGGGTGGAGAGGAAGCGATGGACCGCCTGGTCGAAGAGCATCGTCGAGGCCCGGACCCGGGTGCCGTTCTCTCCCGGCAGCGCCGCCAGCGCGATCTCTTCCCCGCCCTGCCCCCGCAGCGTGAGCCAGGTGGGGCCCTGCTTCTCAGGGAAGGCCGCGTAATTCGGGACCCGCTCGGCGAAGAAGGTCTTGGCCCGGCCGAGGACCGCGGCGGGGTCGAGTGAGGTGATCGTCTCGTGTACCATGGTGGAAATATAGCCTAGCCAGAGTCGGCCACCGCCTCGACCACGGC
>DASWBQ010000137.1:0-2075 GCA_036390535.1 Gemmatimonadales bacterium
CCCGCGCCGGGTCGCCGAACAACCGCCGCTCCAGCCCCGCCAACGTCTTGGCGGCCGAATCCACCTGCCCGTACAGCGCCGGGTCGGCCTTCGGCGTCTGCACCAGCGCCGCCCGCATGTGGCGAAGCTGCTGCCTCACCCGCCCGATCTCCGCGCCCACGACCCCGACCTTCCGCCGCACCTCGGCGGTCTGCTGCTGGAACGCTGTCACCGCCGCCACATCGGTGCCCGGGGCCAGGTTCGGCACCGGCTTCACCGCAAAGCGCTGCGCCGTGCCGAGTGGGCGCACCCCGCCCGATGACACCACCATCAACTGCGCCGTGTATTCGCCCGGCGCCGCCAGCGGCCCCTTCGGCGGATCATCCCACGGCGACTGGAAGCCGGGCGGGTCCAGGTTGATCGGGTCGGGGCTCGGGCCCCGCAGGTCCCAGTTGAGCCGGTGCACTCCGGCCTTCGCCGGCCCCTCGAGCCACCGCACCACCCGACCCGAAGCATCCGCGATCCGCACCAGCACCTTCGGCGCCTGCTCGAGGGACTCCATCCAGAGCCGGTCGAACCCGGGGAACGGCGTGTCGGCGCCCTGGTCGCGGAGCTTCTTCTCGGTGGCCTGCCGCGCTTCCCGCGCCGTGGTCGGCGTCTCCTTGAGCCAGTAAGTGAGCAGCGCGCCGTGGGGCGGGTTCTCGGTGGTGAAGTCGTCGGTGCCGAGCTCGGGCCGGGTCGGCGCCTGGCCGGGTTGCCACGGCACGTACCACCACGCGGCCCGCACCGGGAACAGCGTCCCCTCGCCGGCGAGCGCCTCGCCCGCCATCTCCCGGAGCGGGGTGTAGTCGTCGAGCACGTAGAACCCGCGCCCGAAGCTCGCCCCCACCAGGTCGTGGTCGCGCCGGTGGATCTTGAGGTCGCGGAACGAGATCGTCGGCACCCCGCCCTTGAGCTTGATCCAGTTGGTGCCGCGGTTCGGGCTGAAGTAGATCCCGAACTCGGTCCCCAGGAACAGCAGGTCGGGTTTCACGTGGTCCTGCTGAATCGCCCAGACGATGGTGCCCTTCGGCAGGTCGCCCGTGATCGACCGCCATGTCTTCCCCAGGTCGGTGCTCTCGTACACGTAAGGGGTGAAGTCACCCATCTTGTGGTTGTCGGCGACGACGTAGACGGTGTTCGCGTCGGTCACCGACATCTCCACGTCGTTGACGAACGACAGCGCCGGCAGCCCCGGCATCGCCGCCCGGCTCCAGCTCTGGCCGCCGTTGCTGGTCACCTGCACCAGCCCGTCGTCGGTGCCCACCGCGATCGTCCCTTCCTTCACCGGCGACTCCGAGATCGCCGTCGTGGTGGCGTACTTCGACATCGCCCCATGGTCGAAGAGCGAGTTCACGCTCCAGGTCCGGCCGTAGAACTTCTGCTCGTAGCGGTTCCGGCCCTGAGTCAGGTCCCCGCTGATCGGAGTCCAACTGCTTCCCTTGTCGTCGCTCTTCCAGAGCCGCTGCGAGCCATAGTAGATCCGGTCGGGGTTGTGGTGACTCACCAGCAGCGGCGAGTCCCAGTTCCACCGCTCCGGCGCGTCGCCCGGGGCCGGCTGGGGCCGGATCATCAGCCCCTCCTCGTCCCGGCGGTCCTTCCGGTAGAGCATCCCCTCCTGCCACATCAGGTACATCAGGTTCGGGTCGCGCGGGTCGAATGCCACCCCGTAGCCATCGGCGCCGAGCGGCACGTACCAGTCCTGGTTCCGGATGCCGTCGCGGTTGGTGGTGCGTGACGGGCCGTGCAGGGTGCCCAGGTCCTGCGCCCCGCCCAGGACGTCATAGAACGGCTCGCGGTTGCTGAGCGCCACCTTGTAGAACTGCGACACCGGCAGGTTGGGGAAGTGCCGCCAGGTCTTCCCCTCGTCGAAGCTCTCGTACACTCCGGCGTCGGTGCCCACCAGCAGGTGCAGCCCGTTGGCGGGGTCGATCCAGAGGGCGTGGTTGTCGCTGTGCTTGTCGTAGGCGGTCTCCAGGATCTCCATCGTGGCGCCGCCGTTCCGGGTCACGTGGAGGAAGACGTCCATCTGGTAGACCAGGTTGGGGTCGGTAGGC
>DASWBQ010000138.1:0-5252 GCA_036390535.1 Gemmatimonadales bacterium
GCCGCCCACGCCAAGGCGCGGGGAGACGGCAGGCGATGAGCGGCCTCCTCCCCTGGTTTGTCGCCAGCTACTTTCTCGGCGCCATCCCCACCAGCTGGCTGGTGGTGCGGCTGGTGAAGGGGCAGGACCTCCGGCGGCTCGGCAGCGGGAACCTGGGCGCCACCAACCTCTACCGCCAGCTCGGCTGGGCCTTCGCCATTCCGGTCGCGCTCTTCGACGTCGCCAAGGGCGTGATCCCCGTGCTGGTGTTCGGTCCCCGGGCGGGCGGGGGCGATGTGGTCCCCGTGCTGCTCGGCGTCACCGCCGTGCTCGGGCACGTCTTCTCGGTCTTCGTGCGGTTCAAGGGGGGCAAGGGGGTGGCCACCGGTGCCGGGGTGGTGCTCGGCCTGGCGCCAATGGCGATTCCGGTATCGCTCCTGGTCTGGGCCGCAGTGGTCTGGCTCACCGGGTATGTCTCCCTTGGGAGCATCCTGGCGGCCGCGGCGCTGCCGCCCGCGGTCTGGTGGATTCACCCTGAACGCCGCGGCATGCTCTGGCTGTTCGTGGTCCTGGCCGTGCTGATCGTGGCCCTTCATCACCAGAACATCCGGCGGCTCCTGGCCGGCACCGAGCATCGCTTCGGCCGGCACGCGCGGGCGGGGGAAACCTCATGAGCCGGGTCGGGGTGCTCGGCGCCGGCAGCTGGGGGACGACCCTGGCCGACCTGCTCGCCCGGCAGGGGCATGAGGTCTCGCTCTGGGCGTACGAGCCCGAGGTGGTGGAGCAGATCAATCGCGAGCGGATCAACGGCGTGTTCCTGCCAGGGTGCGCCCTTGCACCGACCCTCACCGCGGATGGCGATGCCCGCCGGGTGGCCTCCGGGCGCGACCTCCTCCTGAGCGCGATACCCAGCCACGCCTGGGGCCGGGTGATGTCCGGAGTCGCGGACGCAATCGCCCCCGGCACGCTGCTGGTGAGCGCCACCAAGGGGCTCGAGACCGGCACGCTCCGGCGGATGTCCGAAGTGGCCGCCGAGGTGGTCCCACAGGCCCGCTTCGTCGTCCTCTCGGGACCGAGCTTCGCCCGCGAAGTGTACCAGCGGCAGCCGACGGCCGTGGTGGCCGCGTCGGCGGATTCCGAGGCGGCCCGTGAGGCGCAGGCGGCGTTCTCCTCGGGCCACTTCCGGGTCTACTCGCACCACGACGTGCCTGGGGTGGAGCTGGGCGGAGCCCTCAAGAACGTCATCGCGATCGCGGCGGGGATCCTCGAAGGTCTCGGGCTCGGGCACAATCCGAAAGCCGCTCTGATCACCCGCGGCCTGGCGGAGATGACCCGGCTGGGCACCGCCTTCGGGGCCGAGCCAAGGACGTTCGCCGGCCTGGCCGGGCTCGGCGATCTGGTGCTCACTGCCACGGGCGATCTCAGCCGCAACCGTTCCCTCGGGATCGCGCTCGGGCAGGGCGCCAGCCTGGCCGCCTACACGGCCGCCCACCGGACCGTGGCGGAAGGGGTCAACGCCACCCAGGCGGCACTCGCCCTCGCCGCGCGGACCGGGGTCGAACTGCCGATCGCCGCCCGCCTGGCGGACATTCTGTTCGAAGGGAAGCCGCCCCGGCAGGCGATCAACGAACTGATGGAGCGAACCCTCAAGGCGGAGCAGTGGACATGACGGCCCCTCGCCCGGTGCAGGAGTTCTTCTCGATCGGAGAGGTCTGTGCCCTGACGGACCTGAAGCCTCACGTGCTGCGGTACTGGGAGAGCCAGTTCCGCTTCCTGAGCCCGTCGAAGAACCGCTCCGGCAACCGGGTCTACAAGAGCCGGGAGGTCGAGCTGATCCTGCTGGTCAAGCACCTGCTGTACACCGAGAAGTTCACCATCGAAGGGGCGCGCCAACGGCTCGAGACCTACCGCCGCTCAGGCGAACTCAAGGCGGCGGCCCAGCTGGCGGCGTCCCACGAAACCCTGCGGGAACTCCGCGAGATGACCGACCACATCCTCGCGGTGCTCGATGGCAGGCGGATCCCGCCGCGGTCGGCTCGCGAGCCGGGACCCGAGCCGTCTGCCGAGCCGGCGGGGCCCGAGGCCTCCCAGGAGACCGCGGGTCAGGGCGACGAGCCGCTGCCTCCGGCCGGGCGCCGCCCCGACCAGCTGGGATTCGGCATCGGGTAGCGCGGCCCGGCGCGAGACACCCGACTATTTTGGCTGTCATGCGCATCCTGGTCTCCAACGATGACGGCATTCTGGCACCGGGCATTGCGGTGCTGGCGGAGGCCTGTCGCCGGGTCGGACAAGTCACGGTGGTCGCCCCCGATCGGGAGCAGAGCGGCACGTCACACTCGCTCACCCTCCATCACCCGCTCCGGCCGACGCGCCGCCACGACGGGTCGTTCCAGGTGGACGGCACCCCGACCGATTGCGTGCTGCTGGCCATCGGCCAGCTGATGCCGGACGCTCCCGACTTCGTCTTCTCCGGCATCAATCACGGCCCGAACATGGGGGAGGACGTCCTCTACTCGGGGACCGTCTCGGCCGCCATGGAGGCGGTCGCCCTCGGCGTCCCCGGCATCGCCGTCAGCCTGGCGTCGAGGGACGAGGAACTGCTCGCCTCCTATCAGGAGGTGGTGAACACGCTGGTCCGCCGAATCACCGAGGTTCCCGACTTTCCCCGCGATACCCTGCTCAACATCAATCTCCCCCGCGTCCCGGCCAGCGAGGTCAGGGGCATCAAGGTGACCAAACTCGGCAGCCGGTTCTTTTCCGAGTCGGTGATGCGGATGAAGGACCCCTGGGGCAGGGAGGTCTTCTGGGTCGGCGGCGGGGAGATCACCTGGCGGGTCGATCCCGACTCCGACCACGCTGCCGTCCACGAGGGGTTCATCTCCATCACACCCCTCCACATGGACCTCACCAACTACCGACTCCTCGAGACGGTCCGCGGATGGGCGCTGGAGTAGGGACCGGCGACAGCTACGGGGGCTATCGCACCCGCCTGGTCGAGCAGCTCCAGGCCCGGGGAATCAAGGACCTGTCGGTCCTTCGCGCGATCTCGGAGGTCCCCCGGCACCTGTTCGTCCCCGCCTCCGTCCGGCACCGGGCCTACGAGGACAGCGCGCTCCCGCTTGGCCAGGGCCAGACCGTGTCACAGCCGTGGGTGCAGGCACGGTCACTCGAGCTGCTGCGGCTCACCGGGTCGGAACGGGTCCTGGAGGTCGGGGCCGGTTCCGGATACCAGACGGCCCTGATCGCCCGGCTCGCCGCGGCGGTGTTTGCGGTGGAGCGGGTCGCGGCGCTGGCATACCAGGCCCGCGAAGCACTCAACCTGGCCGGGATCCAGAACGTGAGCGTGATGGTCGGGGACGGGACCCTGGGGTGGCGCTCGCTGGCCCCGTTTGACGCCATCCTGGTCGCGGCGGCGTCCCCGAAGGTCCCCGAGCCACTGATCGAACAGCTGACCCCGCAGGGGCGGCTGGTCATCCCCATCGACCGGGGTGACGGGCAACAACTGGTCCTCTACGAGCGGGACGGGGCGGGGCTGCGCGAGACGGCCATCGCGGCGGTTCGCTTCGTCCCCCTGCGGGGCAAACACGGATTCTGACACCTATGGACGTGCTCACCTGGTTCGCGGACTTCCTCCTCCATCTTGACGATCACCTGGCGGAGATCATCGGTCAGTACGGGACCTGGACCTACCTGATCCTCTTCGGGATCATCTTCGCCGAGACCGGGCTGGTGGTGACCCCGTTCCTGCCGGGCGACTCGCTCCTCTTCGCCGCCGGGACGTTCGCGGGAATGGGGGCGCTGGACCCCTGGCTGCTCTTCCTGCTCCTGACGATCGCCGGGATCGCCGGGGACACGGTCAATTACTGGGTCGGCCGATGGGTCGGGCCGCGGGCCTTCTCCGGCACGATCCGCTGGCTCCGGAAGGACTATCTCGACCGGACCGAGCAGTTCTACGAGAAGCACGGCGGCAAGACCATCGTGCTGGCCCGGTTCATCCCGATCGTGCGCACGTTCGCCCCCTTCGTGGCCGGCGTGGGGCGCATGCACTACGGCCGGTTTCTGGCCTACAACGTCAGCGGCGCCGTCGTCTGGGTCGGGCTGTTCGTCTTCGCCGGCTACCTCTTCGGCAACATCCCGGTGGTCCGGGACAATTTCACGGCCGTGATCATGGGGATCATCGTCATCTCGGTCCTCCCTGTCTTCGTGGAGTGGTACCGGGCCCGAGCGACGAGAGCGAGGGGATGAAGGCGGTGACCGGGAGGCGATTTCTGGTCTCCGGGGACGTGCAGGGCGTCGGATACCGCCGGTTCGCTCAACGGGCGGCCCTGGGATTGGGGCTGACTGGGTGGGTTCGGAACCGGCCAGATGGCCAAGTCGAGGTGGAGGCGCGAGGGCCAGCCGAGGCGATCGACCGATTGGCGGCGATCCTGGAAGCCGGTCCAAGTGGCGCCTATGTCACGAAAGTGGAAAGCATCGAGATTTCGGGCGAGCTGTCGCCACTATCTGGCTTTCATATCAGTCGTTAGGCTCGAGTGCATCTGGGGCACGTGAGGCAGGCCATCCGCTATCCCATGGTGTTAACTTGGTGGAACGTTCGGGCCGGGAAGTGACGCCGTGAGCACAGGATGTTATGATTAGCGGCTTTGCCCCCGTAGCTCAGCTGGATAGAGCAGCGGTTTCCTAAACCGTTGGCCGGGTGTTCGAATCACCCCGGGGGCATTCGGCCAAGGCGGGGTCGAATCAACCGGGACAACAGGATGGAGTCACATGGCGGCAGAGGGTAGGTCGGAAAAGACGGCAGCGGTGCCTGAGGCGGCGGGCCCAAGCACCGAAGAACGGCTGGCGGCGTGGCTGCATTCGAACCGGACCGCGGTGGGCATCGGGGCAGGGGCGATCGCCCTGGTGGTCATCGTGACGTGGTTCATGGCCACCGCGACGCAACGCAAGGAGAACTTCGCCAGGGTCCAGCTGGAACAGGCCTGGGGAGCGGCGGACGCGGGGAACGCGCCGCTCGCTGCCGCCGAACTCCAGAAGGTGGTCGACAACTACGCCGGGACGGATGCCGCATTCGAAGCCCGGCTGTCCCTGAACGAGACCCGGCTCAGCGCCGGCCAGTCCCAGCTTGCCGCGGACGACCTCACAGCCTTCGTGGCGTCGGGGCCGCCCCGAGCGGTTCTGGCCCAGGCGAACGTGCTGCTGGGGGCCGCTTACGAGAACCTGGGCAAGGGGGCCGAAGCGGCGGCGGCCTATCAGGCCGCCGTTGAGGCGGCCGA